>NZ_JBCFQK010000070.1:0-236 GCF_041729735.1 Flavobacterium magnesitis
TACCGCAGATTCGCAGATTATTTTTTAAAATCTTTGCGTTGCCTTGTGGTTGAATGTTTTTACCACATAAGAGCCTGTTTAAATTTATTTTTTTAATAAATTTTCTTTTTCCCCATCCCTAAAGGGTGGAAAATTTATTGAAAATTCATCAAAATTACACCCTTTAGGGTCAGGGGAAATTAATTTTAATGAATTTTTAAACAGGTCTAATTTATTCCGTCCAAAGTTCATATAAG
>NZ_JBCFQK010000071.1:0-208 GCF_041729735.1 Flavobacterium magnesitis
ATTGAAAATTCATCAAAATTACCCCCTTTAGGGTCAGGGGAAATTAATTTTAATGAATTTTTAAACAGGTCTAATTTATTTCGTCCAAAGTTCAATATAAGGCATAAAACTATTCTTTATACTTTTTACAAAGGAAGCGTAGATTAATTTCTAACAAAAAGACTTAGTAAACTTTGCGAAAAAACTTAGTGGACTTTGTGTTAAAAAA
>NZ_JBCFQK010000008.1:0-132751 GCF_041729735.1 Flavobacterium magnesitis
ATACAATTCTGCGCTAACGTTTACGTATGTCCGAGCAATCGGGTTTTACCAAATATTCCAAATACAAACCAATTTTTCCATTAAGCCAAATACCCAAATTGCTTGTAGCGTGTGTTGGCGGCTCGGTTTTTTTTTATACGTTATTTTTCGGATTATCAATAAATTTAGCTATTCTACTGCTATTTGTCATCAATAAATATCCGATAATAACTTTACATAAGTCAAATATAATCCATCCAGTTTTTGGATAATCTTTGAATAAAGCTTGTTGCTGAAAAAAAATAAATATTTCTCTTAGTAAAATAGGAATATTTTCTACGAACATTAAACCTCCAATTACAATTGTTGCAATTGAAATAATTGTAAAGCTTTTGGAATTTAACTCGATGTTTTGAGTTTCAAAATCTCTGTCAAGTTTTAGCTTTTCGATTATCCAAGATGTTTTATAAACACAAATTTTAAACACAAAATAATAAATAATTAAAATGACTAAAAGGATTAAAATTAATATCGTTAAACTTTCAAAATCTCCAATTTGATAAGCAGAATATATAGAAGAAAACCATTGAGGAATTGTCGTTAATGCTCCCAAAATTAAAAGCAAACCTAAAATTTTCATTAAAATTGTCCAAAAAGTTTTAATCGTCATTTTTATTTATTTTAATTTACAATGAGGTTTTTTAGTTTTCGTTCGGCTAAACTGACCGCCAACGTTCTGGCGCTACACGAGGTTTGGGATTAAAGATGCGAAGTTTTTCGGTTAAACACAAAATTTCCCAAGTACAAAACCATCTTTAAATTCAACCTAATGCCCAAATCTCGTGTAACGGCTGTTGTGCGTTCGGTTTTTTTATTCATTTTGTTTTCCGATTAGTTCAATTTCGCTTTTCGTTTCTTCAACTTCTTTCCGTGTAAATAAAAATGGGAATATTAAACCTAAGATAATGCAAAATAAAGAATATTGCTTAAATGGTTCTACTCGTAAATATTCTGGAAACAGCGGATTTTCTGATGGACTTCCAATTTTTGAAATCAATATGAATAACCCAATACAAAAAGTTAAAATGCAACTCAAACAAATAATTAAGTTGAATTTTAGAATTTCGGATAAATTTTTCCGTTTTCTTTTTTCCGTTAACATTAAACCGCAAATTGGAATTGATGAGATTAAAAGATAATCGAAAGTATTTATGTCAACTCCGAAAAAGTAACCTGTTTTATTTTGTATAAATTTTGCTAGACCAAAAACAGAAGTTGGGCCTAAAATAAAGTTTAGGAATATGAATAACGCAACTGAAATTGAGATTGATAAATAAAGATATTTTTTATTTAAATTATCTAACATTGATTAATTAATTTTCTGTTTTACTTCTGATTTTCTGCGCTCCGCCAAACTGACGCACAACGTCTTGGCACTACAGCGGGTTTGGGACTAAATTAAGACCTATTTTCGGAATTGCCAAATCATCCCAAGTATAAAACCAACTTTCCATTAAGCCAAATACCCAAATCCGTTGTAGTGGCTGTTATGCCTTCGGTTTTTTATTTATTACAATTTCGGTTTCGCTTCCGCACCGCTTTTAAGTCGGAAGTATTTTTAAATTTAATTATTATGAAACTTACTTTAAATAACGAAAAATTTTACCGTGTAATGTACTATTTTTAGTTTATTGCTTTTTTGATATTACTTGTTTCTTATATGAATTTATGGAGTCTTTATAAAGAACAATGTCAGATTTCAAAAGAAAATTTTGTTCTTTCAAATCAGCTTTTTCAAGATTTGAAAAATAATTCAATAAACCAAAAATGATTGCTGTAATTACTGATAAAGCAGTTATTGATAATTGCATTATTTGGAATAAAGATAATTTTTTAGATTCTTTTTCTAGTTTGGCAAAAGTTGTAAATCTCCATCCTTTTTCTGTTAATCTAAAACTTTCTTTTGACGTTCGTTCTAAAAGTAAAAAATCTTTTTCTAATGAATATATAACCTTTTCAGCGGAATTATTGTCAGGCAAAAGATGTAATAAATCCATACCAGGCACAATCTTAGTTTTGTCTGATTTTTTAAAGAAATCAATTACTTTTTCCGCAAGTTCTTTTTGTTCAGGATTCATTTTTTCGGTGTTTCGGTTCTTTAAACTGAGGCATAACTAGTATATAGGTCTGACAAAATCAGACCTATCACCCCTACATAGGGTAGCTTTGTCTGACAAACGTCAGTATTTATTTTTCGCTAATATATAAATAATTCTTACAAAACCCCCTACTTCTTTATCATTTCTCTTAGGGTTTCGAGCTGGATTTCCAGTTTCTGGATATAAGCGTTTTTTTCATCGAGTTCTTTTTTTAGGGCTTTTTCACGTTTGTTCTCGTATGGAAAGGGGACATATTCCCCCAGTTGTGCAATAAAATTGTGCTTGAGGGCTAGACTTAGCTTCCAGAGTATAGCAAACTGTAAGGACTCTTTTTTAAAATATTCGTTCAATCCTGTGGGAAGTATACCGAGTTGTCTGGCTACTTCGGCTTTCTTAATTTTATGATGTACAATGTGATAATGAATAAAATTACCTATTACGGGGTAATGTTCTCCTTTTCCGTTCTTGTATTTGTTGCTGGTGGATATCATCTTTTATTTGCTTTGTGTTATTAGTTTATAACATTTCCCTTAAAAACTAGTGCTAAACACTAATAGTATTGGTTCGAACTACATATATTATTGGTTCAAACTAGATACTTTATTGGTTCGAACTACATATACTATTGGTTCAAACTAGATGCTTTATTGGCTCGAACTACATATATTATTGGTTCAAACTAGATGTTTTATTGGTTCGAACTACCTATACTATTGGTTCGACAAACCAATAAAACAGGTTCGAAGCACCTATACTGTTGGTTCGAACTAGATGTTTTTTTGTTTCTTATCAATCAGAAAAACGACAAAAAAATCGCTTCTTTATGACAGAAGCGATTGTAGCTGCTTTTACTAATTGTTGTATTACTCAGTAGGCATGACAGGTGGTGTTGTAACCGCATTGCCTTTGCTGGCTGCAAAACGAGTTTTGAGTTTATCGACAATGCTGTCGGCACCCAGTACTCCGGCATCGGCGGCAGTGCCAAAGGATTTATACAGGCTCAGTGCTGTATTGTAGGCCTCGCTACCCGCCAGCATTTTAGTATCCTCAATGCGTTCGCACAATTGGTTGGCTAATCCTGAGATTTCGTCCATCTGGGCAAAAAGAGTCAGGTCGTTTTGCATAGTAGGCACCGAAATATAACCGGGAACCAGCGTGGGATTGTTTACAGCTGCACTGAGGGCGTCTTCGGCAAAGGCTTTGTTGTTGACATCTATGGCGTTTAAGGTTTTCCTTTCGTCGGCAGTAAGCCCCACCAGAAAAGGAAGATTGGTCAAAATGGTTTGAAAAGCGGCTTTTACTGCTGTTAGCTGTGCTGCCGTAGCCGTAGTGTTGACACGGTTGTTGAGTAAATTTGACATAAAATAATAGTTTAATGGTTTATAATTAATAAGATTATACACTCAAAGCTAAACTATTTTTCTTTTGGTTTGTAGTTTTTTTAGTTCTTTTTTTGATTTTTTATAAGTAATGCGATATGAAAATGAAAAACGAAGGAACACGCCCAATAAAAATCAAGAAAAAACCTCCTTCAAAACATCAAGCGATTTTGGTCTTTTAAAACCATCCAAATGATAGGAATAATAATCGATAAGAATTTTTAAAACCAATTGTCTTTCGATAACATGAAACACTTTTTGATTGCTGTCCAGTTTTAACTGAATTAGTTTTTTGAACAGATGGGTTTCATGTTCAGTCAAAGAACCCATGGCATGAAACAGAGTGAAAACACCTTCGTTCATTTCGAAAAAGGGCATATCCATATCCGAAATATCAGGATAGAAACCAAAATACTTGGTCATTTCCAGCATTAAAATCAGGTGAAAATTAGCCATTTCATCGTGTTCGTCTAACCAATGCAGGGCGGCTTCTAAAAACTCAAAAAGGGATTCGTTTTTTTCTTCTTCATGAATAGAATGATGCAAAATTTCCGAAATAAACATCACAATGGTACTCTTATAAATATCCGAATGAATGGACTGAAACGGTGCTGCAATTTTAATTTCCTTAAAATGCTCTAAAGTTCCTTTGTTTTTGTGATTGGCTTCAATTTCGAGAATAGTCATTGGCTGAAAATAAGCCATTTTTTGATTGGATTTTCTATTCGAAAAAGCATCCCGAACAAAATACGATTTCAATCCATGCGACAACGTAAAGCATTTTACTATCAGGCTTTTTTCCTGGTATTTTAAAGCCGAAATAACAATTGCCTTGGTTTTTATTTGCATGGATTTGATTTTGCTGAAATGAGTTGCGAAGATAGCTAAAAGTCCTTAGTCCTTAGTTGGTGAGTCCTTAGATCTAAACGCATAAACTAAAGACTATGGACTATGGACTAACTACTAAGGACTAAAAGGCTAAACCACTCCCTGAGCCAGCATTGCATCGGCAACTTTTACAAAACCTGCAATATTAGCTCCTTTTACATAATCTACATAACCATTTTCATCGGCACCATATTGCACACAAGCCGCATGAATATTAAACATAATGGCTTTTAATTTTTCGTCTACTTCTTCTGCTGTCCAACTCAATCGCAAGGAGTTTTGCGACATTTCTAATCCTGAAGTGGCTACACCACCCGCATTAGAAGCTTTTCCTGGAGCAAACAAAATTTTAGCATCATGAAAAACAACAACTGCTTCATAAGTAGAAGGCATATTAGCTCCTTCGGCAACACAAAAACAGCCGTTAGCCACTAAGGTTTTAGCATTTTCTGCATCCAATTCGTTTTGAGTAGCACAAGGCAAGGCTATATCGCATTTTTGACCCCAAGGCTTCTCATTGTCATAATATTTTGCATTAGGATATTTTACAATATAATCACTAATTCGGCTTCTGAGTTCGTTTTTCAAAAACATAATGTGAGCTAATTTATCCCCATCAATTCCATCAGCATCATAAATATAACCTCCAGAATCTGACATGGTAACTACTTTAGCTCCTAATTGTGTCGCTTTTTCAACAGCATACTGCGCCACATTTCCCGAACCTGAAACCACAACAGTTTTATCTTTTAAATCCTGTCCTTTTCTTGCCAGCATACTTTGTGCAAAATATACCGTTCCGTATCCCGTAGCTTCTGGTCTTATTAACGAACCTCCAAAAGAAATTCCTTTTCCGGTTAAAACTCCAGTAAATTCGTTTCTGATTTTCTTATATTGTCCAAATAAGTAACCTACTTCTCTAGCGCCAACGCCAATGTCTCCAGCAGGAACATCCGTATCAGCACCGATATATTTCTCTAATTCAGTCATGAAAGCTTGACAAAAGCGCATGACCTCAATATCTGATTTTCCTTTTGGATCAAAATCTGAACCTCCTTTTCCACCGCCCATTGGCAAACTGGTTAAACTATTTTTAAAAGTTTGTTCGAAAGCTAAAAATTTTAAAACACTCAAATTTACCGTCGGGTGAAAACGAAGACCGCCTTTGTAAGGACCAATAGCCGAATTCATTTGGATACGATACCCTCGATTTACTTGGGTTTGTCCTTTGTCATCAATCCATGCCACACGAAAAATCACAATCCGATCCGCTTCCACCATGCGTTCTAAAAGCTTTTGGTTTTGGTATTTTTCATTTTGTTCGATAAAGGGAATTACGGTTTCGGCAACTTCTAAAACCGCCTGTAAAAACTCTGGCTCGTTAGGGTTTTTTAAAGTAACCCCATTTATAAAATCGGTAATAGTTTGAGACATAATATCTTATATTTTTAGTGTTAAAAACTTTTGCGTCTATTACAAATATACATTTTCTAAGGAAATCCGATTTAAAATTAACTAAATTAAAGAAAGAATTATCTTGTAAATTATGAAAATAAATTATCGGATTTTAATTCTTAAAAAAGTTGCTTTTTCATAAGAGACACTATCCTAATTAGTTTGTTATTATTTTAATAGATAAATAATGTTTTTTATATCTTTGTCCAGACCTGAATAGTTTTAAAATGCTCAGAAATAATTGGCTAACCTTATGCTCTCTTTTTATTTTGCTTGTAATATCAAGTAAAATAAATGCGCAGTTTGGTTTATCTCATGAAATTGGAGTTATTGCTGGTCCAGTTGCTTTTCAGTCGGATTATGGAGAGCGTTATGATTTAAGTACCAATCTTAAAAACTCAGGAATTGGAATAGGAATTATTCATTATCTCAATTTTTCTTATAAGGCAGAATGTAACTGTTATACTCCCGAAACCTATTTTAACGATCACTTTAAATTAAGAACTGAGTTATCTTATAACAAAACCGAGTTTAAACACCATGGCGAATGGGTAGCTCCTGACAAAACTTCACTTGGTGCTGACCAACTCCGCGCGATGAGAGGAAATAGTGCTGTAACCAACTTAGGAGTGCAATTAGAATATTTTCCACTAAGTATTCGCGATTTTACAGCAAGAATAGGAAGTTTGGGTCCGTTTATAAGTCTTGGTGGACAATTTAGTTATTACAATACCGAAGCAACTTCATCATTAGGACCTTTAGGCACTCCGTTAACCACATTTCCAAAATACCTTACTCCAACTGACGATCGTCAATATGGATTTTCAACCGAAAGCGGCAGCGTTTGGTCTATTGTAACCAGCGTGGGAACACGTTATAAACTCGCTCCTTTAAGTGATTTAATGGTTGATTTACGATTTCAATATTACTTCTCAGACTGGGTGGATGGTTTAAAACCCAATCCAACACTTTACAAAGAAAACAAAGCCAATGATTGGTTGGTTTGGTTTAACGTAGGTTACATTTATTACCTTCAATAAGATTAAATACATCTTTCGATTTTTATTTTTAGCAATAAACCGCTATCTTTCAATCCAAGACTTTTTTGAAAACAGACATAAAAGTTTAGCACTTAATTAGCCGAAACATTTTCTTGTTCGAATAAAAAAATATAAAATGAAATATACTTTATTATCTCTATTACTATTAGTATGCATAAGTTGTTCAAAGGAATTGGATTTTGAAACTCAATCTTTTGAAAAAACTTCAACATTAGATTGTACCGAAAATTGTCCAGAAATCCAACTAGAAATTCCTGTTGCTAAAAATTCCAAGATTATTTCTGACAGCATCAATAATACCGTTTTTGCAGCCGTAAAATCCATTGTCGATTTTGGAGACAAGCCTAATAATTCGAGTAATTATGAGCAATTAGCCAATTCTTTCATTCAGGCGTATGAAAAATTAAAAACAGATTTTCCTAAAGACCGTTTTGGCTGGGAGGCTAAAATTGAAGGAGAAGTAAAATACTGCTCGGAAAATATTTTAAATATCGAAATCAAACATTACACTTTTACGGGTGGCGCACACGGTTATGCTGGTTTACGTTCTTTGATTTTTGACCCAAAAACAGGAAAACAAATTCCAAACGAAAAATTATTTAAAAACTGGGAACTTTTTCAAGTTTTTGCTGAAACAAAATTCAGAAACAAATACAAAATCCCAAGAGACCAATCTATAAATAGTACTGGAATGTTTTTTGAAAACGATGTGTTTCAAGTAGCACAAAATATTTTTTTCACAGACAAAGGTATCATTCTTCATTATAATCCCTACGAAATTGCCGCTTATGTGGATGGTTCCAGAGATTTACTTATCAAATACGAAGAAGCAAATGATTATCTGATAACGAAATAAAAAAGAGCTTCCAGTGGAAGCTCTTTTACTGTAAAATATTTAATCAATGAATTAAACTAATTTTCGAATAGCCAAAATAACTCCTATATGAATTCCTTCGTGAAAATTATTAAAAGACATAGAATCGAAATTGTTTTTTAATACAAATCCTGTAGATGTTGAATATTCAGTGAAATTTTGGAACAAATTATTATCAATATCTATCTCCGTTTGTTCGATTGTTTTATGTAATAACGACAAAATTTCATCGACTTCTTCCTGAGAAGCCTCGTGCTCGGTTTTAGTTCCTTTTTTGTATTTCTCGATCAGCTCATCAGAAACCATCATTGGTAAACCTGCTAATTTATAAACTAACACTTGTTGAGTAACGATAATATGCGCCACATTCCAAATCAAATTATTATTAAAGCCTGACGGAACCTTATTTAGTTGCTCTAAAGCAAATCCCTGAATCAATTTAGAAACCATGTTTCTGCTGGTTTTTGTAACCTCTAAAAGTTCTTTCATTGTATTGAATTTGTAAATTTTGGCGTAAAAATAAACAATTAACGTTCTAAATGATTTTTCTTTGCATAAAGAAACAATAATTATGGCTAATAAAATATACTATCTCGCTTCTTGCGACACTTGTCGAAAAATCATCAAATCATTACCAAAAGACAATAATCTGGTTTTTCACGATATCAAACAAGATCCAATAACTGTTGAAGAATTAGAAGAAATGTATGCACTTTCGGGAAGTTACGAAGCGCTTTTTAGCAAAAAAGCACAACTGTACAAATCGATGGGATTAAAAGACAAAGGTCTAACCGAAGATGATTTTAAAAAATACATCCTGGAACATTACACTTTCCTGAGTCGTCCGGTTTTTATTATTGATGGCAAAATTTTCATTGGCAACAGCCAACAAAATATGCTTCAAGTAATGAAAGCTTTGGAAAAGTAGTATTATAAATTAAAACAACCATTTTAGGTACTGCGGACTGAACACTGACTACTGCAAACTTTTCTTTATCTTTGAGCACTTTTTAAGAAACAATATGATACAATCTATGACGGGTTTTGGTAAAGCCACTTTGCAATTACCAACCAAAAAAATAACAGTCGAAGTCAAATCTTTAAACAGTAAAGGCCTGGACTTAAATGTACGAATGCCTTCGTTGTACCGCGAAATGGAATTGGGATTGCGTACACAAATTGCCTCAACACTAGAAAGAGGAAAAGTAGATTTTTCTATTTACATCGAAAGTACCGCTGAGCAAACTTCGACCAAAGTGAATGTACCTATTGTAAAAGCCTACATCAACCAATTAAGAGAAGTGTATGCTGATGCCGATGAAACCGAATTGATGAAAATGGCCGTGCGTATGCCCGACACCATGAAAGTGGAAAGAGAGGAAATTGACGAAAACGAGTGGGCTGAGATCAAAAACGTAATCAGCGAGGGTTTAAATAATATTCTTTCTTTTAGAAAAGACGAAGGTCTTTCGCTGGAAAAAGAATTCCAATTGCGTATTGGAAACATCCGTCAATACATGAACGATGCACTGGCTCTTGATCCGGAACGTGTTCAGGCGATCAAAGACCGTTTGCAAACTGCGATTGATGAGTTAAAAGTAAATGTTGACGAAAATCGTTTTGAACAGGAATTAATCTATTATTTAGAAAAATTAGACATCACTGAAGAAAAAGTGCGTTTGACGAATCATCTAGATTATTTCTTAGAAACCATCAACGGAACGGAAGCTAATGGTAGAAAATTAGGTTTCATTACTCAGGAAATGGGACGTGAAATCAACACTATGGGTTCTAAATCCAATCACGCACAAATGCAAAAATTAGTCGTGATGATGAAAGACGAACTGGAAAAAATCAAAGAACAGGTTTTGAATGTTTTATAAAAGTAATTAGTCCTCAGTGGTTAGTCCTTAGCATAAGAAACTAAAGACTAAGAACTAAGGACTAGGAACTAATCACTAAATTATGAAAGGAAAATTAATCGTATTCTCGGCGCCATCAGGTTCTGGAAAAACAACTATAGTTAGGCATTTATTAAAACAAGAAGACTTGAATTTAGAGTTTTCTATCTCGGCAGCCACTCGTGAAGCCAGAGGCGAAGAAGTAAACGGAAAAGATTACTATTTTATCTCTTTGGACGAATTTAAAAGCCATATCAAAAACGAGGATTTCGTAGAATGGGAAGAAGTTTACCGCGATAACTTTTACGGAACTTTAAAAAGCGAAGTAGAACGCATTTGGGCTCTGGGCAAAAACGTAATTTTTGATATTGATGTTGCTGGTGGATTGCGTATCAAGCATAAATTTCCCGAAGAAACTTTAGCCGTTTTTGTAAAACCACCTAGCGTGGACGAACTAAAAAGACGTTTAAAAGAACGCTCTACTGAAAGCGAAGAAAAAATCAATATGCGAATTGCTAAAGCTCACGTAGAACTGGCCACTGCTCCACAATTTGATGTGATTATAAAAAATTATGATTTGGAAGTGGCGTTAGAAGAAGCGACTCAATTAGTAAAGGAGTTTGTGAGTAATTAGTCCTTAGTTTTTTAGTCCCTAGTCCTTAGAGATACATACTAAGGACTAGAGACTAACAACTAATTAACTAGAGAAATTATAAATTATGGGTGGAGTTAAATCATACAAAGAATTATTAATTTGGCAAAAGGGTATCAAAATTGTTGTTTTAATATATAAACTCACGAAGGACTTTCCTAAAGAAGAAATTTACGCCTTAACAAGTCAGTTAAAGAGAGCTAGTGTCTCAGTTCCGTCAAATATTGCGGAAGGATTTGGACGACAAACAGATAAATCATTTAATCATTTTTTAAATATTTCCAGAGGATCATTAAACGAAATTGAAACACAACTAATTATTGCAAAAGAGTTAGAATTTGTACTGGATGATAATTTATTTAATGAAATTCTGTTATTAATAGAAGAAGAAAGTAAAATGATAAATGCCTTCTCTAAAAAACTTAAAGACTAACAGCTAAGGACTAGGGACTAAAAAAACTAAGTACTAAAAAAATGAAAATAGGATTGTATTTCGGCACTTTCAACCCCATCCATGTTGGACATCTCATTATTGCCAATCACATGGCTGAGCATTCCGACTTAGATCAGGTGTGGTTAGTTGTTACGCCTCACAATCCGTTGAAGAAAAAAAGTACATTACTGGACGATTACCATCGCCTGCAAATGGTTTTTCTTGCCACCGAAGATTATCCAAAACTCAAACCATCGGATGTGGAGTTTAAACTTCCGCAACCTAATTATACGGTAACGACATTAGTGCATTTAGAAGAAAAATATCCGCATCATGAATTTTCTTTGATTATGGGCGAAGACAATCTAAAATCTTTGCACAAATGGAAAAATTACGAAGCTATTTTAGCGCATCATGAGATTTATGTCTATCCACGCATTTCTTCGGAAGAAGAAAGTTTAGAATTAAAAAATCATCCTAAAATCCGCATGATTGATGCTCCGGTTGTTGAAATTTCTTCGACTGCCATTCGGGAAAACATTAAATTAGGAAAAAATATTCGCCCTTTAGTTCCTACTAAAGTTTGGGAATATATTGATCATAATTTGTTTTATAAAAAGTAAATTAAGTTACTTAAACACCGCTTTTGAATATAATAAACTCTTTTAAAAAGTCTTTCTATTGCCTCCTGCTAAAGCAGAAGGCAAATCAAAACAATAATTGAATAATTCAGTTATTAAATAAATCAACTCAAAAGCTTTTTCAATTCTGATTCGATTTCCTGAGCAGCCAAATTAAAACCTGTATTTTTCGCTGACAAAAGATAGGCTTCAGTAGCAGGCATTTGGTCTGTTTTCCACAACAATTGCAATCTTTCCTCTTGAATAAAAGAACGTGCGTTAATATCCCAGGTTACAGCCACACCTGAATTTTTAGAAAGCACTTCTAACATTTCAAACTCTGATGGAATAATGTAATTTGAAACCATTGAAGGCCTTTTTTTATTGAAAACATGCAACCAAAACAATTTTATATGTGGAATTCCTGAATCATGGCTGTACCATTTTTGGTCGTTTAGCCAATTTTCAACGGCGTTATAATCACTATTCTGAATGTCCGATTGTAACTTTGTAGTATCAATATTTTTTGAACCTACTATGATTTGCCTGATGTCACCCAACTTTTTTTGCACCGTGTCAAAGGTGTCATACTTTTTAGTTACAATAGCAAAATCAATCTTTTTAGCATTTACCAATTCGAAAAGCGCATCGTTTTGATGAAAGCTGAAATCGATATAATCGAATTTGGAAATCAAAAGACTAGCCATACTATTAAACAAATGTTTCGAAATACCTACCGTAATTAACCGATTGGCATCAAATGCTTTAGACCGAAAACCATTCTCTACATTTTCTAAACGATCTAAGGCTTCTATGATCAAATTATTGAGTAACTTAGCGTATTCTGTTGGTTCAACTCCTTTCGATTTTCTATTGAATAATTTATAACCCACATGGGCTTCCAACATTGAAATTTGCTGACTCACCGCTGGCTGGCTGATAAATAGTTCTTTGGCTGCCAAAGAAAAATTTCTGTTTTTATATACCGATTTAAATGTTCGATACCATTCTAAATTCACCATGATATAAATAAATTTATCACAAACATAATTTAAATTATTTTTACTAATAACATATCTGCCGTAAATTCGCAATAACAAAAAACAATTATCATGAAAAAAGCATTACTCACGATTATAATTTTAACTGCTTGTTCGATTACTGCAACAGCACAAAATAACGCAAAGATGAAAAAAGTATTATTTGTAGTTACTAGTCACGATAAACTAGGAAACACGGGAGAAAAAACAGGATTTTGGACTGAAGAATTGGCTGCGCCTTATTATGAATTAGCTGATCAGGGAATTCAAATTGACATTGCCACTCCACTAGGCGGACAACCACCCATTGACCCAAAAAGTGCAGATCCCGCATCGGCAACTGAAGACACAAAACGATTTGATGCCGACACTGAATTATTGGCTAAACTAAAACACACGCTAAAATTAAATCATGTCAAAGAATCGGATTATGATGCGGTGTTTTATCCTGGTGGACACGGACCATTATGGGATTTAGCCAAAGACCGAAATTCGATTACATTGATTGAATCTTTTTATAACAACAATAAGCCTGTTGCTTTTGTTTGTCACGCTCCAGGCGTATTAAAAGATGTGAAAATAAAAGATGAATATTTAGTAAAAGGAAAAAAAGTAACAGGATTTTCTAATTCCGAAGAAGCTGCTGTAGGATTGACTAATGTAGTTCCGTTTTTATTAGAAGAAGTACTTCAGTCCAATGGCGGAATTTATTCTAAAACCGAAAACTGGCAGCCTTATGCCGTTGAAGATGGATTATTAATTACAGGACAAAATCCAGCTTCCTCTAAACTAGTAGCACAAAAATTATTACAACAATTAAATAAATAAGATACTAAGTCTCTAAGTGGCTAAGAAATTAAGATTTAAATAACTTAGCAGCTTAGAATCTTAGTATCTCTAAAACTAAAAGAATATGTTAAACTTCGAATTATACAATCCTACCAAGTTAGTTTTTGGAAAGGGACAAATAGAAAAACTATCCGAATTAGTTCCGAAAGGCGCCAAAATCCTATTGGCTTATGGTGGTGGAAGCATTTTCAAAAACGGAATTCACCAACAAGTAATGGATAATCTTAAAGGATTTGAAATAGTAGAATTTGCAGGAATTGAACCGAATCCGCATTTTGAAACTTTGATGAAAGCAGTAGCCATTGTCAAGGAACAGAACATTGATTTTATTCTTGCAGTTGGTGGAGGTTCCGTAATTGATGGAGTAAAATTCATTTCGGGGGCAGTACATTTCGACGGAAATCCAATTGATATTCTGCAAAAACATATTTTAATAAAAGAAAATGCAGTGCCTTTTGGAACCGTTTTGACTTTGCCAGCAACAGGAAGTGAAATGAATTCTGGTTCGGTGGTAACAATTGCTGCAACGCAAGAAAAACTGGCTTTTGGAGGTTCGGCTTTGTTTCCGCAATTCTCGATTTGTGATCCAATAGTAATTCAGTCTTTACCAAAAAGACAATTGCAAAACGGAGTAGTTGATGCATTTACACACGTAATGGAACAATATTTAACCTATCCGCATGAAGGTTATTTACAAGACCGAATTGCTGAAGGAATTTTGCAAACTTTAATCGAAGTAGGACCAGAAGTTGTAGAAAATCCTACTGATTATGCTTTGGCTTCTAACTTTATGTGGAGTTGCACCATGGCTTTAAACGGATTAATTCAAAAAGGAGTTCCAAACGACTGGGCAACACACATGATTGGTCACGAATTAACAGCGCTTTACGGAATTGATCATGCCAGAACATTGGCTATTATTGGTCCTAATTTATACCGAGTTTTATTCGAAACCAAGAAAGAAAAACTTGCACAATACGGAAAACGCATCTTTAATTTATCTGGAACAGTGGATGAAATTGCTGATGAAGCCATCAATAAAACCGTAGAGTTTTTCCACACGATGGGAATGGATACCAAACTATCACAATACACAGATGATTACAGCAAAACTGCCGATTTTATTGTTAATCGTTTTGATGAAAGAGGTTGGAAAGCTATGGGAGAAAGACAAAATATTACTTTAGAAAAATTAAAAGCCATTGTAGAAATGAGCTACTAAACAAGTATTTTTTTAACAAAAAAGGCGTCTTCGAAAACCATTCTTAGACGCCTTTTAAATAACACCAAAACTAAATTAACTAATACTAACATTATAAAAAACACAAATTACTTATTTATAGAATATTACAACGAAAACATTACAATTTATATTGTATGGATTCAGAAAAAAATATAAAAAATAATTCTTGACCTAAACTAAAACCCAATTCCAAACAATTCCTCTTGTTTCATTACTACATTTTTAAGTACTTTTGGTTAAACTATAAAAAGATGAGTGAAAATATAAAGTTTGCAGTAATTGGTGGTGGAAGCTGGGCTACAGCCATTACAAAAATGCTATGTGTCAATCTTTCTGAGGTTTCATGGTATATGCGTAATGAATCGGCAATTGAGCATATAAAAGCACACAAACACAACCCAAACTACATTAGTTCAGTGGAGTTTGACATCAAAAAACTGAAACTAACTAATGATATTAACGAGGCGGTTGCTTATGCAGACTACCTTATTTTTGCTATTCCGTCTGCTTTTTTAGACACCGAATTGCAAAAACTAACCGTTTCTCTAAAAGATAAAATCATTTTCTCAGCCATTAAAGGAATTGTTCCCGAAACGAGTTTGATTGTTGGAGAACATTTTCATTTTCAATACGACATTCCTTATTACAATATTGGCGTAATTACGGGTCCTTGCCACGCCGAAGAAGTCGCTTTAGAGCGTTTATCATATCTGACAATTGCTTGTGGTGATGCCGAAAAAGCAAAGAATGTAGCCAAAAATCTAGCTGGAAATTACATCAAAACGAAGATTACTGACGACATTATTGGTACTGAATACGCTGCGATGCTTAAAAACATTTATGCTATTGCAGCCGGAATTGCACATGGTTTAGGTTACGGCGATAACTTCCAATCGGTTTTGATGAGTAATGCGATTCGTGAAATGAAGAAATTCATTCGAAAAGTACACAAGATGAAACGCAACATCAATGATTCGGCTTATCTGGGCGACTTGTTGGTTACGGGTTATTCGGTTTTTTCAAGAAATAGAATGTTCGGAAACATGATTGGGAAAGGCTACACCGTAAAAAGCGCGATGATGGAAATGAGTATGGTTGCCGAAGGTTATTATGCCGCTAAAAGTGCTTACAAACTCAACCAGGGTTATGGTGCCAAAACTCCCATTATAGATGCCGTTCATGAAATTTTATACGAAGGTAAAAATGCCAAAGCCGTATTTAAAAAACTGGTGGATAAACTGGATTAATTTATACTGTTTAATAAAATTTAAAACCGCAAATTCGCAAATTATTAGTTTGTGAATTTGCGGTTGTTATTTTTTGACATTTATTTAAAAATATTCTCGAAGAAAATATAAAATTAAATTACTTTTTAAAGTTTTATTGAAAGTTCCAAATGCCCACCCAATCCAAGCTCAACAATTTTCTGTAATGTAGATAAGCGTACTTCTTTTACATTGTTTTCAATTTTTGAAATATAAGACTTTGTAGTACCACATTTAATAGCAAGTTGCTCTTGTGTCATCCCTTTTTCAAGTCGTGCCTCGTGTATCAAAACTCCCAATTTAAACTGATCATAACCAGACTCTAATTCGTCTCGTTTTACAGTTCCTATTTCACCATAGTGTTTATCTTTAAACTCTGATAGCGTTTTTATATTATCCTTTTTCATTTTTATATTCCTCCATTATTTTAAGTGCTTTTTCAATTTCCTTTTTTGGTGTCTTTTGCGTTTTCTTTTGAAAACCATTTGCTAAAACCACAATTTTCCCTTTGTCAAAAAAGCAAAATATTCTAAAAATATCACTCGATTGTTGAATTCTAATTTCATAAAGTCCATCCGTACTTTCAATATGCTTAAGATAGGTTTCTGGAACTTTGTCAATTTCTTCTATCAAGTCAAAAGTCCAAATTATCTTGGCTCTCACTTTTTCCCTTTGTTTTATGAAAAAATCTTCAAAATAATCTTTGTAAAATACTATTGTTCTATTTTTTGATTTTTCTTTCACACTTTAAAATTACAAAAGTTGTACAAAAGTACAACTTATTTTTTATTTAAAATTGATTATTAAGTCATTAGATTTCAAGTACACAAAATTTCGAATGCTGAAAATCAATTCTGAGCAAACGATTGTGGTTAATCTGAGTGGTCGATAAACAGAAAAAGCTAAAGTTTAAGTAAATTGGCATAACCATAAAACAGCTGTATTTTTGCCAATTAATAAATACACAATATTATGTCAATTCAAAACGAATTAAAAAAAGAAATTTTAGCCAAATGCAACGAATTAGAATTAAGCAAATCTATTAAAGATGTTCGGAAACTTAAGTACGACATCTTAAATTTAGCTTATCAAAAAATAAATATTTTTGTTTTAGACAAATGGCAATATTATGTGAACATCAGGATTTATGAATTAGAAAAAAATTTGAATCTCTCAATTGACGATAAAATTCTATGGTTACACAACGAAATTGAATAATAAAAAAACCGCAAATTCACATTTATAATTTGCGAATTTGCGGTCAATATTTTTTTTAGCTAATAGCTTATCGAACAATCACACCATCTACAAATAGAATAGGCACTTCTTCGGTATTATTTTCGTTAATGGAATTGGCTTTAAAGATAAACTTCTTGTCGTATAAAGTATTTCCAATAAAGAAAGTCAGCATGAATTCGTTATTCAACGCCAAAACACTTTTCTCTACCATTTCTATTTTCACTACTGAAACTGCGGGAACTTCTACAAAAGCGTGACGCAAAATAGAGGTTTTCTTCATTTCACCATCGATAGTTCCAAAAGCTTTAGAAACCACCATGGCACTTTCAATGTTAAAATCGCTATCGTTTACTAGATAAGCATACCATACTTTCTCCATAAAATCATCGCTCCATTCTTGAACGGCAGCAATAAATACGTTTTCTACTTCGGGGATTGTAATATCAGCTTTCATATATTAAGTGAAGAGTCCTTAGTACCTAGTCCTTAGCAAAAAATATTTCACTAAGGACTAGGTACTAAGGACTTTTTTTAAAATTATATTATCGATTTGAATTGCTCTAAGAAACGTACATCGTTTTCATAAAACATACGGATATCGCCAATTTGGTACAACAACATTGCAATACGCTCCACTCCCATTCCAAAAGCAAATCCGTTGTATTCGTCAGGATTGATACCACAGTTTTTCAAAACATTAGGATCTACCATTCCGCAACCACCAATTTCTAACCAACCGGTTCCTTTGGTAATTCTGTAATCGGTTTCGGTTTTTAATCCCCAATAAATGTCAATTTCGGCACTTGGCTCCGTAAATGGAAAATAAGAAGGACGCAAACGGATTTTTGATTTTCCGAACATCTCTTTAGTGAAATACAAAAGCGTTTGTTTCAAATCAGCAAAAGAAACGTCTTTGTCAATATACAATCCTTCCACCTGGTGGAAAATACAGTGTGAACGTGATGAAACGGCTTCATTACGGAAAACACGACCTGGAGAAATAGTTCTAATAGGCGGTTTATTGTTTTCCATATAACGCACCTGAACAGATGAAGTATGGGTACGCAATAAAGTATCGGGATTAGTCTGGATAAAAAACGTATCCTGCATATCACGCGCCGGATGGTATTCTGGCAGGTTCAATGCTGTAAAATTATGCCAATCGTCTTCAATTTCAGGACCTTCAGAAACGTTGAATCCAATGGTTGAAAAGATATCTATAATTTGGTTTTTTACAATAGAAATCGGATGACGAGACCCAATGATTACTGGCTCAGCAGCACGAGTCAAATCGCCATAAATTCCTTTAGATTCTTCTTTGCTTTCTAAAGTTTCCTGGATTGATTTTACTTTTTCCTCTGCAGAAGTTTTAAGCAGGTTAATTACCTGACCAAATTCCTTTTTTTGCTCATTAGGAACATTTTTAAATTCAGCAAAAAAATCTTTTAAGATTCCTTTACTTCCTAAAAATTTAATTCTAAATGCTTCTAATTCGGTAGTATCTTGTGTTGAAAAAGCTTGTGCTTCACCAATATATTCTTTTATCTTATCTATCATTTTCATCCAATAATTGAGAGTGCAAATTTAAGCAAAAGTTGTGAGTTATGAGTCATGAGTTTTTGGAACAAATCACAAATCATCAATCAATGAGCTCTTTTTCTATAAAATAGCTAACTATTGCCTCTTTCATCAAAACCGTTTGTTCCCCAGCCTTCAATGCTGGCAATTCTTCTTTTACTTTATAATGTGGCCAGCCATCTTCATCAAAAAAGTCGAATTCATAAAAACCATAAGGTTCTAACAAACGACAAATGGCAATGTGCATCAGGTTTAGTTTTTCGTCTTTTTTATATTCACGTTGAAATTTTCCTAATTCCTGAACTCCAATTAGAAAAATAATGGCATCTAAATCTAAATCTTCACCTTGCGAAAATTGATTAGAAAGTATATCGACAAGCTTTTCCCAGCGTTCTTTAAGTTGTGTGTCTCTTGACATATTTGAAAGTTAGTAGTTAGAAGTTAGAAGTTAGAAATTGATATTCTGATTTTCTACTATCTAAAATTATTTCGGCAAAGATACCAACATAATTCTTTTATCTTTGCTCTTTATTTTTTTCTCTTTTTACTATGAGTTTTTTAGATATTATTTTGGGTGCTTTATTAGCATTCGCACTTTACAAAGGAACGGTAAACGGTCTTTTTATCGAACTGGCTTCCTTTCTTTCGTTAATTTTTGGAGTTTATCTGGCTGTTAAATTCTCTGTTATTACTAAAAACATTCTTGCTGGTTTTGTGCATTGGAATCCAAATACCATTCAGGTTATTGCTTTTCTACTCACTTTTATTCTGGTGGTAATTGGCATTCATTTCTTAGCAAAAATACTTACTGGAATAGTCGATTTTGCTTTTTTAGGCTGGATAAACAAACTAGGTGGCGGATTATTTCGGGTTTTAAAAACAGTACTGCTCGTTGGAATTGTGTTTTCTATTTTCGAAAAAATAAATTACAATCATTTTTTTGCCAAAAAAGAAACGCTTGACAATTCCATTTTTTATTATCCCATACAAAAAACGGCGGCTTTTATGTATCCTTCTATTGTAGAATGGTATGGCGATTTGAAGAATAAGTAAGTAGATTTCAGACCGCAGAAGGCTTCTGTTATCTGAAATCTATAATCTTATTTCTATTTCACTTCTCGAATAGCATCGCTATCAATCCAGCCTTCGGTTCCATCAGTCAATTCAACTTTTTTCCAATTATCTACCTTTTGTTTTACAAAAACTTTGGTTCCTTCGTGCAAGATTACAACGCTGGCACCCTTGTTTTGAGGCTCGCTTTTTACATCGGTCATTTCTGCAAAAATAATGGCTGGTCTTTCATTTTTAAAATAACTTCTTTCGAAAATAGCAGAAGAAACACTAATAACTAACAATACAAGCATTATAAACATTCCGAAGAAAAAGAGTCTTTTATTCAATGCCAAAGCTGAAAAATAATAGCCTAGAAACGACACTAAAAACAGCACCGAAAAAGCAATAGCAATCCATGCCCAGGTATTGTAATGATAATTTCCCGTAAAATCACGAAGCAGTTTTTCAAAACCTACTTTTGGCACTACTTTTATCTCATCTACGGTACGTTTTTGAGCAAATCTTAAATTATTAGCAATATCAACATCATTAGGTTTCAGTACCAAAGCTTTTTCATAATTGTAAATTGCTGGCGCTACTTTGTTCAATTTATAATAACAATTTCCCAAGTTAAAATACAAATCTGCTGATTGCTTTTTATCACTCAAAACAGAGTTGTAAGCATCAATAGCTTGTTCGTATTTGCCATTTTTATACAAATCATTTCCTTTTTCAAAGCCACTTTGGGCAAAGAAAACCTGACTTACCAACAATAATATGTAAAATATATTCTTCATTTTAGTACTCATTGTATCCTTTGGTTAATCTTTTTTAAGAAAGCTGTTTTTCTAGATCCGAAATTATCAATACTGCTTTTTCGTAATCTTTCTGAATTGTTGCACTGGATGAAGGTGCATACCTTGCTACCTCACAGTTTTCAGTAAGTGCAATAAACTCATTGATTGATTCTGGATTAGCATTTCTAGACAACAAAATTTCCTTGATATTATCCTTACTCATTTCGGAAGTTTCAATATGCAATTTTGCTTTCAGGAAATTATGCATCGCTTTTTCAAGTGCCACATAAAATGGTTCTTTGTTGTTGATTTGTTTTTTTGCTTCCGATAAATATTTCTTCGCCAATCGGTTGTTTCTCTTGATTCTGTTTCCAACAATATCACCATCAATGGCTTCTTTTTTCTTCTTAGCCAAAATAATAACTGGTACTAATCCAAAAGGAATCAGCAACAAGCTATAGAATAAGTTTGAACCAAAGAAATCATTAGCTGTAATGGGTACTAATTCGGTTTGTAACTTGATGTACTTGAATTGTTCGTTAGCCACTACCTGATTTTTTCCTGCTGCTGAATTCGAATCACTAGCTATAACCTGTGTTGGCCCATCCAGAACTTTAACGATTATTTCTGGAGAAGTAATGGTTTTATATTTTCCGGAATTCAAATCAAAATAAGAAAACTGCATTGGTTTGATAGGATAATCACCTTTGTATTGTGGAATAATCGTATAACTATCCGATATTTTTCCTGTCATTCCAGAAAGCGGTGTATTCACTTGTTCGTTATGGACCGGATCATACATTTCTAATGCATTAGGCACAACTGGTTTTGGTAAACTAAATAATTTTAAATTTCCTTTTCCTGCTACACTTACCACTAAATCTAAACTTTCACCATTTTTAAGTGAAGTTTTACTTGGTGTAACTTTAAAATCAAAACTACCCACAGCTCCCGAAAAATCATCTGGTTTCCCTGCTTCCGGCAATGGTTTAACCGTAATAGTTTTAGCTCCCGCAGAAACTCTTTTACTGTCTTCTTTGATTAACATTCGTCCAAACATATCTCTACGATTGGTAGGCAATTGTACATCAATATCTAATGAAAGCGGCTCAATGGTTAGCTTACCTGACTTTTGAGGATATAAAACTGTTTTTTTCAAAACTACATAACGAAATTTTTCCCCTTTAAACATGCCTTCTTCAAGAAATTGCTTGACATCGATATTTTGACTCCAAAAATCATTGTATTTTGGTTTATTTAATTCTTGCCAACGATCAATTCCAATATTATAACTAAAGTATAGCTTATAAACTACCGTAATGGGTTCGTTTAGATAAGGATTTGTTTTAGAAATATCGGCAACGAGATACAAATTATCATCTGCCGAAATACTAGTATCATTAGGATCTTTGGGCTGTTCTACTGCTGCGGTAACATTAATTCTTACTGGAGAAGTTTTATACACTTGCCCATTGTATTCTATGGTAGCCTGTTTGATAACCAAATTTCCTTTTTGATTGGGCATCAAATAATAAGAATAGATTTTTTCAAACGAACTTTTTCCGTTAACCCAGGATTGACTCACTTGCTGACTTGGTCCTGCAATAACTCTAAAACCCTCAAAAGAAGGTTCGTCAAAATTATCTCCATCAATATTCATAACAAAATCCACACGAAGTCTTTCGTTCAAACCCAGTGTGTTCTTGCTTACTTTAGTCTCAAACTGTACTTGTTGAGCCCAAAGTCCTTGAAAACATAATAGTAATAGAATTAGATATCTTTTCATTAATTGTGTAATCGTTTGTATGTTGAATTCTTGAATCAGATTTTGTTAAACTGTTGCATCGAATAAACGATTAAACAATTTAGCAACTAAACAATAAATCTTACCAATCTTTCTCTGTTTGAACGGGTTTCCCTTTTACTTTTTTAGCGTTTACTTTGTCCTGAATTTTCTTCTCTTCATTGTTAACTGCATCCAAAAGATTTTCTAGACGATCTTTAGAAATTCCACCTGGCTGTGGCTTTGGCGGCTGATTTTCATCTTTTTTGTCTTTGCCGTCTTTCTTATCCTGATCCTTTTTGTCTTGATCTTTCTTATCCTGGTCTTTTTTATCTTGATCTTTCTTGTCTTTATCCTGATCTTTTTTATCCTGATCCTTTTTGTCTTGATCTTTATTCTTGTCTTTGTTTTTATCGTCCTTATCCTTAGGTGGCGGATTTTCTTTTAGCATTTTTTTAGCCAAGGCAAAATTGTATCTGGTTTCCTCATCAGTAGGCTTGTTTCTTAGCGCATTTTTATAAGCTTCTACTGCCTGAGTATAATCTTTCTCTTTCATGAACACGTTCCCTAAATTGTGATAGGCTTTGTGTTTTTGAATTCTTGATCTCGCGTTTTTTAAAGCTTTGGCATAAGCATATTTTGCCTCCGAAGCTTGATTTTGCTTATAAATAGCATTTCCTAAATTAAATGGCGAAACCGATCTATTTGGGAATTTTGAATTTGATATTCTATAATTAGCTTCCGCTTCGGCAAACTTATTTTCCTTGTATTCTTCATTTGCTTTAGGCAAAATATTGTCTTTTTGCTGCGCCAATATTCCTCCTAAACTAAGGAATAGCAGTGCAAAAAAAGTAAATCCGTATTTAATACAATTTTTCATTTTCATTTCTTTATGTTCTTCCTCAAAAGTGATTTGCTTTAAAGGAATTAGCATTTATTTTTCGTCGTTAAATAAGTTTAACTTCTTCACCCAATTGGTTTTTTTCTCTAAAAGGAATACATCCAGGAATAAAAGCAAAAATGCAAATCCTAAAAACCATTGAAATTGCGATTGAAAATCGGCCATTTGAGTCGATTCAAATTCGGTTTTTTGAATATTATCTAAGGTTTTCTTGATGTATTCTACCACTTCTTTGGTATTATTTCCGCTTACATAACCTCCCTTTGTGGCTTTTGCAATGGCTTCTAAATCAGTTCGGTTTAATTTTGTAACTACCACTTCGTCATTTTGATCTCTTTGGTAACTTTCTACAACGCCATTTCTTTTTAGCGGAATTGTACCTCCTTTTTCGGTTCCAATTCCTACCGTAATAATACGCATTCCTAGTTTATTTGCTTCTTCGGCTGCAGCTTGTGCACCTTCAGAATGATCTTCTCCATCTGAAATAAGGATCAATAACTTAGAAGTCTTACTTTTTTCATCAAAATAAGTTGACGATAATTTGATCGCTTCATCCAATGAGGTTCCTCTGGAAGAAACAATATCGGTATTCATGCTTTGCAAAAACATTTTTGCCACACTATAATCGGTCGTAATAGGCAAAACTGGAAAAGCACTTCCTGCGTAAGCTACAATTCCTATTCTATCGCTTCCTAATTGATTGATAATTTGAGAAACAACTTGTTTGCTTTTTTCTAATCTATTAGGTGCAACATCTTCAGCAAGCATACTTTTAGAAACGTCCATTGCAAAAACAATATCGATTCCTTCTCGTTTTACCGTTTCTAATTTTGTTCCTATTTTTGGATTTACTAATGCTAAAATCAACCCCAGCAGGGCTAAAACAATAACAACCAATTTGAATACGGGTTTAAAAACCGAACTTTCCGGACTCAATTTTTTTACAATTTCTAAATCACCAAATTCCCGTTGCTTTTTTCTTTTCCAATACATATTCAACAGGAAAAGCAACACTACAATCGGTAGTATAAAAAGTAAGTATAAATATTTTTTTTCGTCTAATTCCATAAATTATTTAAATTCCAAATATCAAAAACCAAATTCCAATTGTAGCAACGAAAGCTGAAAAAATTAAATTCCAAATTTATACTCCAATCATTGGAATTTGGAATTTCAAAAAATTGATTTTTGTTTCATTTAAGAAATATTGATTTTAACTAAAATCAATATTTCTTAAATGAAACTTTTATAAACCGTATTTCTTAATCCAATTTCGAGTAATAGTAAAAATCCAGCCAACCAAACAAAAGGTCTGTATTTCTCGTCATAATCATAAAATTTCAATTCTTCTATTTCAGTAGTTTCTAGTTTATTGATCTCTCCATAAATTTCAGCCAATTTATCATTACTCGTGGCTCTAAAATATTTTCCATCAGTTTTTTGAGCAATGCTTTTCATCAATCGCTCGTCGATTTCTACTTTCATCATTTGGAACAAAAATTGTCCATTTGGACCAATGGCATACGGAAATTCCGCCATTCCATTCGTCCCAATTCCGATAGTATATACTTTTATACCGTATTGTTTAGCAATATCAGCAGCAGTTTCTGGTTCAATAAAACCTGCATTATTTACTCCGTCGGTCAATAAAATAATGACTTTACTCTTGGCTTTACTGTCTTTTAAACGGTTTACTGCTGTGGCTAATCCCATCCCGATTCCTGTTCCGTCCTGCAAAACATTATCGTATTTTATACTTCCTATAGCCTCTTCTACAATGGCTTTATCGCTAGTTACGGGAGTTTTTGTGTAAGCTTCTGAAGCATAAACTACTAATCCTATTCGGTCATTTGGTCTTTCTTCAACAAAATCAGCCGCTACTCTTTTTAAAGCTTCCATTCGGTTGGGCTTTAAATCCTTAGCCAGCATACTTCCTGAAACGTCTACTGCCATAACAATATCAATTCCTTTTGTTGTCTTAGTTTTGTTGCTAATATCAACTGTTCTTGGTCTTGCCAAAGCCACAATTAAAGAGCTTAACGCCAATATTCGAAGTACACTTAAATAGGGTTTTAATTTTGTCCAGAACGATTGTGAGGATTTAAAACCTTTAATCGAACTTATTTTTAAGGTTGCTGATTGCTGGTTTTTCTTTAAAACTAACCAAACAATGGCCAATGGAATTAAAAGAAACAACCAAAAAAACTCTGGATTTAAAAAAGTTATTTTTGCCATTATCTACCTCCTTGTTTTAGTTCGACTGAGCTTAACACTCGTTCTGAAATTTCATTTGCATACTTATCTCCTTCTTGATGTAAAATCAAAACCTGTTGTAAACCTCCTTCTTGGCTAAACAATAAAATTTCATAATACATTCTGTCTTTTTCATTCGTTAACTCATTTACTCTAGTGAAAGTTCCGTATGATTTTATTCCCGTAATTCCTTCTTTAGTTTCATAATCTTCTTGTTTCACAATCATATTTTGTGCGCCTAGAGATTCCATATATTGTAAATAAGCTTCCATAGATTTTTTCAAATCAATTTGCGCTTCCTGTTTGTATTTCAAAGTTGAAACCATCAAATGAAAGGAGTCTATCAAACTACCATACACAAAAGACTGCATTTCTTTAACCAATGCTAATCCTTCTTTAGGCAATGATTTGGTTAAATCAGTTCGTTTTAAAACTTTAGGTGTTTTGATTATTACTGAAGGATTTCCGTACTCACTTCTTACCCATTCGCCTTCTAATAATTCTTTAGATGGATGACCAATAAGATTGTCTTTTACGTAATCAAACCCTCGGGTTGCCATAAAATAAAACGTGGTTGCTAACAATAAGAAAACAACTGCAGCTACACTAACCGCAATTCGGTTGTTTCTTTTTTTCTTTAATTGAAGTGCAATTTGTTTTTGACGTTGTGCTTCATTCAACAAAATATCTTCTTCCACAGGAATCTCAACCGGAATCGAATTGTCTAAAGTTAAAATTGCTTTTTGGATTTTATTTCTATCCTCGGTTATTTCATATTCCAGCGGTTTTGATTTTGCAAATTTTACTAAATCGGCTTGTTTCAACACTCTTTCCAGATTTTCGATAGTCTCTGGAGTAAGCGTCATTTTCTTTCTAACTGAAGCCGCTCTTAATCCCAAAATCAATTCGGATGTTGTACTTTCCATTGCTGGAATTTCTATTGCTTCTTCGATATAATTTCGAGCAATATCAGTCAATTCACTGTAATATTCTTTAATTGCTCCTTTTTGCCAAAGCTCTTTCTTTTCCAGATTATTTAATAAACTTGTAGCTTTTTCTATTGGAGTTTTATAAACTTCTTCCTCAATTTTTTTCTTTTGTCTGTTTTTAAGAAACCAATAGATTCCTGCACCAATTCCAACAATGACAATCAATGCTAAAAGGTATTTCCACCAATCTCCAATGGCATCATTGGCAGGTTGAATATCCTTAATGTCATACATTTTTTGCTTTAAAGTATCTACCTGAACATTCGCCACTTCAACAGCAATCGAATCCGTTTGATATGGTTTTTTATTAATCAGAATTTGGATACTAGGAATTACATAGCGACCCGAATCAAATTGTGCTAATCCGTATTTTTTAATCAACTCATAACGGTCGTTGTTTTTTACGGTATCCACAGGATAAGACTGGATTACTTCCAGAGCACCAATATTTTTTAAATTAGGAAAAACAACCTTAGACAAAGTATCTACGGATGTTTTTACAGTTAATTTAAATTCGGCTCCTATTTTATTTTTTGTGGTATCGATACTTGTTTCTACTCTTTTTTGTTGCGCAAAAACCGCAGTAGAAAGTAGTAGTAATAATATTATTTTTTTCATCCTTTTATTGGGAACTTTTGATTTGAGATTGAAGATTAACGATTTTTGATTTCAGATGTTTCTCGAAACCATTAAATCATTCTTTTTTCAAAATCATTTCATATTTGTTTTAGCCGTTTTAATACTTGATACGAAAATAGAAATTAGTTCATTGGCTTCTATTTTTGCAATCGATAAATTCTTCAGATCTGTTGTTAAATTTGCTTTTTCAATAATTTTTAAACAGACAAAACTTTCTCTTAATTCTTTTAAACAAATCCCCATTTTATGAACGAAATCTTTGCTGCTTTCGGCACTTTGGGCTTCTCCATAATTTAAAGCTGGAGATGTTCCTGAACGAATAATTTGAGCTGCTAAATGATTTCCTGCATAATTTTTTTCAAAATTACTAGCAACAATTATTATAGTTGCTGCAAAATCGATCAATCTATTCTCCAGTTCTTGTTTATTCATTTCTAATAAAATTTTAATTCAAAAACTCTAATTATTTATTCCAACCAAATCTTAAATCAAAAATCATTAATCTTCAATCTGAAATCTTTATCTCGATTTGAAATAACCCAATAACTTGGTTACATAACTTTCGTCAACTCTGGTATTTACTACACCAGAACCCGATTTACTGAAGGTTTCTTTAAAATAATTCAACTGGTCATGATAATATTTCTCATAATTCATTCGAACTGCTTTAGAACCAGTATCTACTAATTGTATCTCTCCAGTTTCAGCATCCAGCATCGGAACCATTCCCAGATTTGGCATTTTTTGTTCTCGAATATCATACACGCGAATTCCAGTTAGATCGTGTTTTTTAGCAGCAATTTTCAAAGTTTGCTCATAATCGTCCGACATAAAATCAGAAATAACAAAAACAATCGCTTTCTTTTTTTGAGTACTGGACAAAAATTTCAATGCCTGAGCAATATCTGTTTTATGACTTTGTGGTTCAAATTCAATCAATTCTCTAATGATACGCAAAACGTGTGATCTTCCTTTTTTAGGTGGAATATACAATTCGATTTGGTCCGAAAATAAAATCAATCCAATTTTATCGTTGTTTTGTGTAGCCGAAAAAGCCATCGTTGCAGCAATTTCTGTCACGATGTCTTTTTTAAATTGATTCTTAGAACCAAAACTCTCCGAACCCGAAATATCAACCATTAACATCATGGTTAACTCTCGTTCTTCTTCAAAAACTTTTACGTGAGCTTCATTATAACGAGCGGTAACATTCCAATCAATATTTCGAATATCGTCTCCATATTGATATTGACGCACCTCACTAAAAGTCATTCCACGCCCTTTGAAAGAAGTATGATATTCCCCTGAAAAGATATGATCACTCAATCTTCGGGTTTTGATTTCTATTTTTCGTACTTTTTTTAAAAGCTCTTTTGTATCCATTTGATTATTGATTGTTGATTAACGATTGTTGATTTCAGATCTAAAATCCAAAATCAGTAATCTAAAATCTAAAATCTTTTTAAGGTACTTCTACTTCGTTTATAATTTTATTGATGATGTCAACCGAAGTAATATTTTCAGCTTCTGCTTCATAAGTTACTCCAACTCTGTGACGCAATACATCATGAACTACTGCACGAACATCTTCAGGAATTACATAACCACGACGTTTGATAAACGCATAACATTTAGCTGCATTAGCTAGATTGATACTTCCACGTGGTGAAGAACCAAAACTGATTAATGGTTTCAAATCAGCTAATTTGTATTTCTCTGGGTAACGAGTAGCAAAAACAATATCTAAGATGTATTTCTCAATTTTCTCATCCATGTAAACTTCACGAACGGCTTGTTGCGCACGTAAAATTTGCTCAACAGAAACTACTTGATTCACTTTCTCGTAACTTCCAGTTAAGTTTTGACGAATTACCAATCGCTCTTCATCCATTTTAGGATAATCAATCACCGTTTTCAACATAAAACGATCAACTTGCGCTTCTGGCAATTGATACGTTCCTTCTTGCTCGATTGGATTTTGCGTAGCTAAAACCAAAAACGGTTTTTCTAATTTAAAAGTGGTATCACCAATAGTAACTTGCTTTTCCTGCATGGCCTCTAACAATGCCGATTGTACCTTAGCTGGCGCACGGTTAATCTCATCAGCAAGAACGAAATTAGCAAAAATTGGTCCTTTTTTAATTGAGAATTCATTTGCTTTAATGTTGTAAATCATGGTTCCTACAACATCGGCAGGTAATAAATCGGGTGTAAACTGGATACGGCTAAAAGATCCGTGAACTGCTTGCGAAAGTGTATTAATAGCTAATGTTTTTGCTAACCCTGGAACACCTTCCAGTAAAATATGGCCTTGCCCTAGTAATCCAATTAATAATCGTTCAATCATGTGCTTTTGACCCACAATCACCTTGTTCATTTCCATAGTAAGAAGGTCTATAAAAGCACTCTCTCTTTCTATCTTTTCATTGATTGCTCTAATGTCTAAAGTCGACGTATTCTCTTCCATAAAATTATTTTTAATACCTTGAATTTAATGCCTTAGTTTTGAGAGTGCAAATTGAATTTTTTTTTACAGGTAAGATGTTAAAAAATGGTTAAAACTTCTGCCAATCCTGCAATTTTAAGGTCGAATTATGATACAATTTCCATAATTTTAAGAACTTTAAGAATTATACTTTTAAAAGCTTGATAAATTGATTTTATTCGAAAAATTAAAACGATAAAAAAGCATCCAATTATCAGAAATTAAAGGGGTTAGAAATGACAGAATAAAAAGGCAATTGTTGTTTATTTCAAAAAATAAATTCGCACTTTTAAATATTTTTTTCGCTTAAAATCAAGAAAAAGGCAACCAATTTTGAAATTAAGAAAATAGTACAACCAAAAAACATGAATAAAACAGCATTAATAACTGGCGCAACTAGCGGAATAGGAAAAGCAACTGCTCAAATTTTAGCTCAAAATAATTACAATATTATCCTTTGCGGAAGACGTCAGGACCGATTAAATGAACTTGAAAAAGAACTCAGTCCAATTACAAAAGTACACTGTCTTCAGTTCGATGTTAGAGATAAAAAAGTGGTTTTCGAAAAAATAAATGCTTTGCCAGACGCTTTTTCTAAAATTGATATTTTAATTAATAATGCTGGAAATGCGCATGGATTTGAACCCATTCAAAATGGAGATCCAGACGATTGGGATGCCATGATTGACATCAATCTCAAAGGACTTTTATATGTTTCGAAAGCGATAATTCCAAAAATGATAGCCCAAAAATCAGGACATATTATCAATATTGGTTCCACCGCAGCAAAGGAAGTTTATGCCAATGGAAATGTCTATTGTGCTACAAAACACGCTGTAGATGCCATCAATCAAAGTATGCGAATTGACCTGAATCCGCATGGAATTCGTGTAGGTGCAATTCATCCTGGAATGGTGGAAACCGAGTTTAGTCAAGTCCGTTTTAAGGGAGACAATGAAAGAGCTGCTAATATTTACAAAGGATTTACGCCTTTAAAAGCCGAAGATGTTGCTGATATCATTCATTTTGTAGTTTCGAGACCGTATCATGTAAATATTGCCGATCTTGTAGTCATGTGTACCGCACAAGCTAATTTTTCGACAGTAAATAAATCAAGCTAATTTCATGATTAACAAAAGACTATTAATAAAAAATTTATTGGCCCACAACGACGAGAATAGTTTTTACGACAAAAAACGTCAGTTGAATTTACACACCAAAGAAGGCAAAGCCAAGTTCCTGAAACACATTTGCGCTTTGTCTAATTCTAATCCAGCCAATAACTCTTATATTGTTGTTGGGGTCGAAGATCAGGACAATGAAATTATAGGAGCTGATTTTTTTGACGATAGTCACATTCAAAATCTAATTAACGCTTATTTAGAAAATCCGCCCAAAATTCAGTACGAAAATGTTCCTTTTCCCAACTTACCGAAAGACAAAGTAATTGGATTAGTAACTATTAAACCAAAAAATAAAATTTCCTCCTTCAAAAAAGGAATTTACACCATTCCCATTCATAGTGTTTTTGTAAGACGAGGCAGCAACACTACTCCTGTTGAAGACAAAATAGAAAAAAATTACCCTAATACTGAAACCGTAATTGACCTTGAAAATAACTCCCGAAATAACATCAAATATACCCTAGACGGTGTTTTTGACTTCATGAATTTCAGGCACAAGGACATGGCGCCAAAATATAAAGTTTTCAAAGAATTATTTGTGATTTGCTGGGCGGGAATTCCTAAAACGGTTCGGGATAAAACCTTCTTATCCCGTGTGGATATTGAATTAATTAATGAGCATATTAAACTATTTTATTCCGCTCAGGACGTAGTTACTATTTCTTTTGACGAAGATACTTTTACCATTATCGAATATGTTCCGCTGGGTTTGAACGATAAGACCAGTTATTATCCACTGGAACAACAAACCATTTATTTTTTCGAAAATGGCTATTATAAAATTGAAAACAAAATGCTTTTTGAACCGCCTGTTTTCAATAAAAAAATGCTTTATCACATTTACAACAACAATGAAGCATTGATAAACAAACTCAAAAAAGGAATTCAATTGACTCCCAGAGAGCTCAAAGATCTTGAAAACTTACCTTCTACTTTTATGATTTGTTACCTCAACGGGTTTGAAAATGCCAAGAAAAAATTGATTGATGCTAAAACCCACTTAAAAGCCTTTCCATCCGTTTATTTATCTTTTAAAGAAGCGATGCGTGTTTTACGAAAAATGAAATACGACGTTCAATAAACACATTTCTCTAATATTCTATTTTTACATTACAAAAACAAAAAAATAAAGAAAGCTGCTGTTTTTTTCTTTCTCTTTTATCTATTTTTATTATATTAGAATTTAAACGCAGATTTCAAAAAAATGAGAACATTAGTTATAGGAGATATTCATGGTGGTTTACGCGCCTTACATCAAATTATGGAAAGAGCTCAGGTTACCGAAAAAGACAAGCTCATTTTTCTAGGCGATTATGTAGATGGCTGGAGCCAATCGCCACAAGTACTCGATTATTTGATTGCTTTAAACACTACAAATGATTGTGTTTTTATTAGAGGAAATCACGACGAATTATTATTGCATTGGTTAAAAGACAGCACCGATAATCTTTTATGGTACAATCATGGCGGCGAAGCAACAGTAATAGCTTACGAAAAAGTGAATAATGAAACCAAGCAAATCCACATTGAATTTTTACAATCCTTACAAGATTATTATCTGGACGATGAACAGCGTTTATTTATTCACGCTGGTTTTACTAATATGAACGGAGTTAATTACGAATATTTTCCAAAATTATTTTACTGGGACAGAACCTTGTGGGAAACGGCTTTGGCTCTGGATAAAAATATGCTTCCAGATGATTTATTGTATCCAAAAAGATTTACCTTATACAATGAAATTTACATTGGCCATACTCCCGTTTCCCGAATTGGAGAAACCATTCCTGTAAAAAAAGCTTGTATCTGGAATGTAGACACGGGAGCAGCTTTTAAAGGCCCATTAACCATAATGGATATTGATAGTAAAGAATATTGGCAAAGTGAACCATTAAGCAACCTATACTTTGACGAAAAAGGGAGAAATTAAGTACATTTACACAAAAAAATTATCATGAAAAAGACATTCACATTATTATTTTTAATTACTGCGGGTTTTATCAACGCACAAGCCTTTATAGGTAAGGGAGATATCAAATTTGACATAGCCGCTAACATCCAAAACGGAGGTTCCGGAATTAGAATTTCTAATGATTATGGTTTAGGCGAAAACATTTCTATGGGTATTTTAACCTCTTATTTATTAACTGTTAGCGAAGATGAATTAGGGAACAAACCTGATTTTGGAGATCGTATCGATTTGAAAGCTCGTTTTAATGCTAACTTAGGAAATGTTTTTGATTTTAACGAAAAACTAGATATCTACCCTGGATTAGATTTAGGATTAAGAAATTTTGGAGCACATTTTGGCCTACGCTATTTCTTTACCGAAGGTTTTGGACTAGTAAGCGAAATAGGATTTCCTATTGCAAAATACAAACCCGAAGCAACTGGCTTTGATCGTTTGAACAATCAATTTACATTTAATATTGGAGCTTCGTTTAATTTGCAATAAATAATACTAAGAGCCTGTTTAAATTTATTTTTTTAATAAATTTTCTTTTCCCCATCCCTAAAGGGTGGAAAATTTCTTAAAAATTCATCAAAATTACATCCGCTGCGGCGGAAGGAGGAAATTAATTTTGATGAATTTAAACAGGCTCTAAGTAAAATATTATTTTTATCTAAAATTCATTCTTTAAACAGACATATTATCACTTTTTATAGAAAATTCGTGTAGAACTAATTCTACACGAGTTTTTTAAATACTTTACATTATTTGTAATGAATATCCCTAATTTTGCACCAAACAAAAGGATGTTTATTATAAATTAGTTATTTGAGATTTTCCCCAAATCAATATTAACAATTCCTTATTTGTTATTTAACGCAGTTAATCTATTTAATATACTGATTATTAGAATCATATATTAAACAACATTATTATAAATAATTCGTTACCAGATAAAGCAATTAACAAATTGCATTTTTATCTTGACGATTAATTATAGCTGTTTTTTAACGAATAACACCTTAAATAAAACAAAATATATTCTATCCATTTTATAATTAAGATTAAAAAGTAGTCCCTATTTCCTTCAATTAATTTTTTAATATTAAATAAATTTTGAGTAAAATATCACCCCCATCCAATGCTTTTTATTTAAAAAAATTAAAATTTGAGCATAGAAAAATAATTCACTATACTTTGCTGGCTAGTGTTATTTTGTTACAAATTATCGCTATTGCTATCTGGTATAACGAAACCAAAAATGAAGCAAAACTTTCCAGTGCTATTGAAGAAATCGCGTCTTCGAGAAAAATAATTAACTACACTCATCTTGCAAACACTTCTTTAATCGAGTCGCAAGAATATTTTAATAATTATTTGAATAACAGAGATAAAATTTCATTCGAAAAATACTCTTCTTCTTTAAACGATATCAGTAACTTATTAGATAGTTTGCGTTTTCTTTCGAGTGGAAACCTGGCTTACAAAAAAATAATTGTAAAAAAAGACAAGACTGAAGCTGAAATTTCAATTTTAAAATCCTCAATTGATTCTATTATTGATAGCCAAATTAATAAAAGTAATGATGATATCTCTAAGCTTTTTAAATTCACAAAATTTGAATCTAAAAAAATTCTGGATAGTATCAAAACTGACTCTTACATTAAAGTCGATAGTGTTTCTCAAAAAGGACTATTAGCCAGACTTGGAGATGCTTTTGCCGGAAGGCTGAATGTTCAAAAAGAACAACTAAATACAGTTGTAACCATGAAATATAAAGACGGAGTAGTTTCTGGAAGTATTGAAGACCAATTAAGGAATGTTTTTTATAAAACGAACAGTTATTACCAGAATGAATTTATCAATTTAAGAAAATCATTGTTAGAATTAAGAAATAAAGATTCTCAATTAATTATGCTCAATAATGAACTATTGAACATTAGCCAAAACATTGTTTTTGATTATAAAAATTCTGCCGAGTTGCTTCAAAAAAGCAATGAAAACAACATAATCAACGAATATAAATCCAATCAGGTAGTTAGAAATTATTCTATCATTTTCTTAATTATTTTAATGTTTATTGTGTCTATTATCCTTCTTAGTTTTACTCATGTCGCTTTTGAATATGAAAAAAGACTGATTGCGGCTCAAAATCAAATCCGCCAAAGTTTAGTTTTTAAAAATCGAATTATGGGAATGATTAGCCACGAAATCCGATCTCCTCTAAGCATTATATCTATGTATAGTAGAAAAGTTCGTTCTCTTATTCAGGAAAAGGAACTCAATGCTACTTTTAAATCTATAGAATTTACAACAAACTCACTGATTCTTTTATCCAATCAAATTTTAGAATACTCTAAAGACGAAAACAGAGAATTAAATTTAAAAAATAAAAATCTTTATCTAAAAACTGAAGTTTACCAAATCATCTCTTCGATGACTTCATTAGCAGAAGTTAAAGGAAACAAAATAAACATTCATTCTAATCTTGATGACAATTGCGAAGTATGCACCGATGCAACTAAAATTCACCAATTATTTTACAACATAATAGGTAATGCAAATAAGTTTACCGAAAATGGAAACATCAACATAACTATCAATATCGAAGACATTTCAGATTATGAAATGAATCTACTTGTTAAGGTTGCTGATGACGGAACTGGTATTAACCAAAACGATTTAAAAAATATTTTTAAATCCTATTATCAAGGCACCGTTTCTAAAAGCGTGAATGATTTAGGTGTAGGTTTAGGGTTGAATCTATGCAAAGAAATTGTCGAATTGTTTGATGGTGAAATCAATATCGAAAGTCAGGAAGGACAAGGAACTACCGTAGAATTCAACTTGATATTGAGTAAAATTTAGAATAAAAATTATTAGTAAAATGAAATTATCAAATAACTGTAGCTTTTTAATCACTGACGACCACAGCATAGTAAGACAAGGAATTTCTATGTTGATTAACGAACTGTTCCTGAATCCTAAAATTTATATGTCAGGAAATTTTAAAGATACTTTTAAAATAATAAACGAAACTAAAATTGACTTATTGATTTTAGACATCAATTTTCCTGATGGAAATAGCATCAGCATTATTAAGGATATTAAGATTATTCAACCCGAAATTAAAATTTTGATATTTACCGCATACAATGAAGACATCTATGCTTTACGCTATTTGAACTCGGGTGCATCAGGTTATTTAAACAAAGGAAGTTCAGAAGAAGAAATGAAACAAGCCCTAACTAGCATGATTTTATCTGGAAAATACTTGACCCAAAATGTAAAAGATAGAATTTTAGATTCTTACATCTCTAAATCGCCTATTAATCCCATTGAGCAATTATCAAATCGAGAATTAGAAGTGGCCAGAATGCTCATTAAAGGCTATGGCAACTTAGAAATATCCGATCTTTTAAATGTAAAAAAGACAACCGTTAGTACTTTTAAAAACAGGATTTTCGAAAAATTAGAAATTGACAACTTAGCCGCTTTAATCGAACTTTTTCGTCTGTACAATGATGATGGCGAATAATTTACACTTCTATTTCTTGTAGAAATAATTCTACAATGCACCATTAAACACTCTACAAAATATTGGTTTATCAGCGATTACTTTTGTTACAACAAACGCAATCAGTTAAGTTTAAAAGACAAAATCTATTTTATACTATTTCGTTTTAATCCAAATCAACACTTTTAATTTTTTTGGAATGTCTTGACTTTTTTAAACTAAAGAAATATGAAATCACATTTTCACAACAGCTATGATACTAAAAATCCAAATGATTTTCAGGAAAAATTATTTAAAGATTTATCAGAAGAGATGTTCATATTTAAACTTTCTCCTGACAACGATTTTCATAAATTATTTATAGACAAATCAATCTGCAAAACATTTGAATTGCCTAATAATCTTATCTCTGATACCATTCTGCCATTATTCTATAATAGGATTTATAAAGAAGATAGAATTAAAGTACTTCGCCTATTTATACAACTTCAAACAACCGAAGAAAAAGCAGAAATTGAATTTAGAAGTTTACTGCCTAAAAAAGGATTATCTATTTTTAAAGCTTATATAAAAACAAAATTAGAAGCTAATGGTAGCACTATTTTTTATGTAACTTTCTTTAGAATTACTTCTATCGAAAGAAATAAATTAGAGGATACTATTTCTAATAATCTCATATCAACAGCTACTGCTTTAAAAAAAGAAAAGGAATTAGAATTATTTCAAACTCTAAAACTATACCGTGAGCACAATAATCGTTTGTTGAATTTTTCTCATATCACTTCTCATAATTTAAATACGCATTCAGGAAATATCAAACTGCTTTTGGACATGATTGATACTGAAGAAAATGCTCAAACAAGAAAAGAATACCTCAATCATTTAAGAACTGTTTCTAATGATTTGAATGAAACAATTGCTGATTTATCACAAATAGTTACTATTCAAAACAACCGGAATGTAATTAAAGAACCTTTGGATTTAAATAGCTATTTAGATAAAAACAGTACGTTAATTAATAATTACGGTTTTGAAAACAAAATCACTATTGTAAACAAAGTCCCAAAAGGTTCTATTATTAATTTCAACTCGGCTTATCTGGCGAGTGTTTTATTAAATTTTAGCACCAATGCTGTAAAATATGCCCATCCGGACCGATTTCCAATTATCACATTTGAGTTTTTTATAGAAAACCAAAAAAAGGTTTTAACCATTACTGATAACGGTTTAGGAATCGATTTAGAAAAACATGGTAATTTATTATTTGGTATGTATAAAACATTTCATAAACATAAAAATGCAAATGGTATTGGTTTATACATCACAAAAAACCAAATTGAATCCATGAATGGAATAATTACTGTAGAAAGTAAAGTAGGCGAAGGAACTACTTTTAAAATTACTTTTTCCGATTAAATAAATGAATAACTAAAACAAATAAGTACTCCAAATGGAAAAATTTGTAATTAGCAAAAATACAAATGGCGAGTTTAAATATGAATTTCTAGATCAATTTGAACAATTAATATTTGGCAAATCAGGTTATAAAAATAAAGCCATGTGTTTAAAAGTAATTGAATCCATAAAACGAAATGCTCAGGAAGATTCTAAATTCTACAGAAAAAGAACTGCTGACAATGAATGCTATTTCAATCTAAAATCATCAAACGGACAAATTTTAGGCATTAGCGAAATCTATCAAGACAAGGCTACTCGTGAAGATATCATTCAGTTTGTAAAAACCACATCAGCTAATGCTTCTATTGAAGATTATTCGAAAAAAGTAACACAAACGGCTTTCTAAATTTTACAAATCAAACTTTATTCCTTGTGCCAATGGTAAAGTACTGCCGTAATTAATAGTATTGGTTTGTCTTCGCATATAGACTTTCCAGGCATCTGATCCCGATTCACGGCCTCCGCCAGTTTCTTTTTCTCCGCCAAAAGCACCACCAATTTCGGCACCTGAAGTTCCAATATTTACATTCGCAATTCCGCAATCAGAACCGGCGACAGATAAAAACAATTCGGCTTCACGCAAGTTGTTGGTCATAATTGCCGAAGACAATCCTTGGGCAACGTTATTTTGAATAGCTATCGCATTTTCTACAGTTCCTGAATATTTTAGCAAATACAAAATAGGAGCAAAAGTTTCCTGTTGCACAATTTCTAAACTATTATCCGCTTCAACAATAGCGGGTTGCACATAACAACCACTTTCATATCCAGCTCCCGAAAGTACCGCTCCATCCACAAGAATTTTAGCTCCTTGGGCAACTGCTTTTTCTAAGGCTTTGCCGTATTTTTCGACAGCATCAATATCAATTAATGGTCCAACATGATTTTTTTCGTCCAATGGATTTCCAATACGCAATTGTTGGTAAGCAGCAACTAGTGACTCTTTAATTTTATCATAAATACTTTCGTGAACAATTAAACGACGCGTAGAAGTACAACGTTGTCCAGCTGTTCCAATAGCACCAAAAACAGCACCAATAATGGTCATTTTAATATCGGCATCCGGAGTAACAATAATAGCATTGTTTCCGCCTAATTCTAATAAAGATTTGCCCAAACGGGTAGCCACAGTTTGCGCTACAATTTTTCCCATTCGGGTAGATCCGGTAGCCGAAATTAACGGAACTCGGGAATCTTTAGTCAATAGTTCTCCTAATTTATAATCGCCATTGATTAAGCACGAAATTCCTTCTGGCAATTTATTTTCTTGTAAAACTTGTGCCAAAATATTTTGACAGGCAATTCCGCAAAGTGGTGTTTTCTCAGACGGTTTCCAAACACAAACATCCCCACAAACTAGAGCCAAAGCCGTATTCCAGGACCAAACGGCAACTGGGAAATTAAATGCCGAAATAATTCCGACTACACCTAAAGAATGATATTGCTCATACATTCGGTGATTGGGTCTTTCTGAATGCATCGTCAAACCGTGTAATTGTCGGGAAAGTCCAACAGCAAAATCGCAAATATCAATCATTTCCTGAACCTCACCATAACCTTCCTGCAAGGATTTCCCCATTTCGTAAGAAACTAATTTGCCTAAGGCTTCTTTATTTTGACGTAATTTTTCTCCAAACTGACGCACAATTTCTCCACGTTGTGGTGCCGGAATTAATCGAAAAGATTGGAAAGCTTCGGTAGCGGCCTGCATTACTTTTTCATAATCGGCTGCTGAAGTTGTTTTTACTTTTGCAATCAACTGACCATCTACCGGCGAATAACTTTCCAGAATTTCTCCTGAAGAAAAAGAGTTCGTCCCTGTGGATGTTCCTTCGTTAATAGCGCTAATTCCTAATTGTTCTAAAGCGGCTTTTATTCCAAATTGTGTTGCGATTGTTGTCATGATAGTTTGTAGGTTTCGTGTTTTAGCCCCGATAGCAACGGCATCCTTTTCCTGATTTCTTTAATCAGGAAAAGATAGAGTGGATAACGGGAAATAGCTCCTGAAAAATTATTTTTTAGCTGTAAATCTTGGATCGGTTTCCATAACGGTTCCACATTTTTCGCAAGTTCGAAGTTCTTCGGAATTGTAAAAATGTTCAAAATGAGGCAGGAAATCTTTTTCGATATTGTTGAGTTCAAAATACACTTCGTGCAACTTGTGATTGCAGCTATCGCAATACCACAACAATCCGTCTGTAAAACCTTGTTGGGCTCTTTTTCGCTCAATTACCAAACCGATAGAGCCCTCAGAACGAACAGGAGAATGCGGAATTCCCGCAGGATGCAGGTACATATCGCCAGGATTAAGTTCCAATACATGACGCTCGCCATCTTCCTGAATAATCACCTGAATCGAACCTTCTAACTGATAGAATAATTCTTCGGTTTCATTGTAATGAAAATCCTTTCGGGCATTTGGTCCCGCAACAATCATTACAATATAATCGCCTGAATCTACATACAAATTTTTGTTACCAACGGGCGGTTTTAACAATTGACGGTTTTCGTCAATCCATTTGGTAAGATTAAAAGGTCTTGAAATTGCCATTTTGAGTTTTTTTTAAGAAAAGCTAAGGTACGAAAAAAAGAATTTTGGTTTCATAAACAAAAAGACCAAACTAATCTAACCGCAAAGAGCGCAATGAGAAATTATTCTTTGTCCTTAAGAACACAAAGCTTTGCGTTCCTTGCGTACTACTTTGAGATCTTTGCGGTTAAAATTCCAAACATTTTTTTTCAAAAAAGTAGTTTGTTTCATATCTATTTAGCCTCTTTAATCAGATAAATATAAACGGGAAAATGATCGCTAAAACCCACTTCGGTTGCCGAATGCCGTTTGGGATAGCCTTTGTATTGTCCAGAATTTTGAATCAAATAGCTTTTGTTAAAAATACCTGCTTTCCAATATTGATAAGTAGAAAAGTCGCTTTTTATTAGTGATTGTGTAACCATAATTTGGTCGAAAATATCCCAGGAATCTCTATAAGCAATAGTTCCTAAACCTTTTTTGGCCATTTCTTCAAATGGATTGTAGATTCCAAATTCAGGAACTTCTTTTTTTTGACCTTTGGCTCCAAGGATTTTTTTAATGCTGTTATTGAAAGGACCATCGTTCAAATCGCCCATTGTAATTACCTTGGCATTGGGATTTATTTTTTGCAAAGAGTCAATTATTTTCCGATTCAGCATTCCCGCCGCTTCCCTAAACGGACTTGATTTTTTCTCACCACCAGAACGCGACGGCCAGTGATTGACAATAATATGAATCTCTTCGCCTTCCAGAAAACCAGTAATTAAAAGTTGGTCACGCGTAAAAACCCTATTATCATAACTATTTTGAACCATTTCATCATCATCTTCTAAAGTAGAAACCAATTCCTGATGCTGAACTTCTTTTTTGTAGATGTAAAGCGGAATATTTGTATAAGAAGTAGGCGAAAAATATTTATTTTGAAACAACAAAGCCACATCAATACCTCTTTTATCAGGCGAATCAAAATGAATGATTCCATAATCCTGCAATGCCATTTGAGGCTGTCGCACTAAATCTTCCAGTACGCCTCGATTTTCAATTTCGGAACAGGCAATAAGTGTAGGCGAATTAGCATTTTCCGGTTTACCAATTTCGGTTAAAACGCGCGTCAGATGCTGCAATTTTTGCTGGTATTTTTTAGAAGTCCAGCGTTGTGCACCTTGCGGAGTCCACTCGTCATCATTAGTTCTTGGGTCATTGATAGTATCAAAAAGATTTTCGAAATTATAAAAAGCTACTGTATGGATTCGGTAACTTTTTTGCTGGGAAAACCCCATCTGTGCTAAAAATAAAAGAACAATTACAATCAACTTCAGTATCCGCATAAGCAACTCTATTTAAGTACTGTAGTAAATTTAATTCATTTTATATAATAAGCATAAATTATTTTCGAATTTCGCTATCTTTGTTTTAATGCTTCACAAAAGCATTTCAATTTTTATTTATTCAGGAAAAATACCACTATGCCTACTCCTCGATTTTTAGTTTTAAACCGAACCTTTAGTTTATTCCTGATTTTAATTTTTCAATCTTTCAACAGTCAAGCCCAAAAACACATGATTACACCAGCCGCTTTACAAAAAGGAGACACCGTTGCCATTGTGGCCACCGCAAGAAAATATACTGATAACAATCTAAAACCCGCTATAGATTTACTCCATAGTTGGGGACTTGAAGTGGTTATTGGTAAAAGCATTGGACTTGACAACAACCAACTAGCTGGAACTGATGAACAAAGAACTGCCGATTTTCAAACACAGCTGGACAATCCAAACATCAAAGCCATTTGGTGTGTAAAAGGCGGTTATGGAACGGTTAGAATTATTGATGCCTTAGATTTTACCCAATTCAAACAAAACCCAAAATGGATTGTGGGTTTTAGTGACATTACCGTTTTGCACAATCATTTGAATACTTTAGGTTATAAAACCATTCACGGAATTATGCCTGTTACAGCTCCAAGAGCAACAGCTGAAGCCAAAGAAACTTTAAGAAAAGCTTTATTTCACGAACCTCTAAGACACGAAATTTCTTCAGATCCTATGAATCGAATTGGCAAAGCCAAAGGCGAATTAGTAGGCGGAAATCTTTCTATTTTATACAGTTTATTTGGCTCTCCATCAGCGATTGATTGTGATGATAAAATTTTGTTTATCGAAGATTTAGACGAATATTTATACCACATTGACCGTATGATGATGAACTTAAAACGAAATGGTTGCTTGGAAAGCATCAAAGGAATTGTGGTAGGATCGATGACAAAAATGAAAGACAACGACATTCCCTGGGGGAAAAATGCGGTTCAGATTATAGAAGATGTAACTAAAAAATACAATATTCCTGTTATATATAATTTCCCGGCAGGACACATTCAAGACAACAGAGCATTGGTTTTAGGAAGCACAGTATCGATAGAAGTTACTCCCGTAAAAAGTACGCTGAAATTTGAGAATTAATTATATTTACATTCCTAAATTATAGATATTCATAACAATAATTTAAATTAACATAATGAAATATATTTTTGATGTTGACAAAATTGTAAAATATCTAGAGAAATTTAAGGACAACCTTGGAAATTTATACACATGGAAAGTACATATTGAAAAATTAGTAGAATTAACAGTTTTAAAATCTGAAGAAATAGATAGCATAAATAAATTAAATCCTTATGAAAAGGAAATAATTTTGAAAAATAAAGTTAACTTAAAACTACATGAATTCCATAAACACGACAAGGATAATTTTGAAAAATTATGTTTATGGATTATCAAAGATTGGGGAGGAATATTAACCGCAAAAGATAGTAACTCAATAAATCTTATCTCTGAATTTTTAAATTCAGAAAATCCAAGTTATAAAAGAATTGCTAGTTCCTCAAAAGTTGGAGCATATATGTATCCGGAAAAGTACATTATTTATGATTCAAGAGTTGCATATTCTTTAAACTGGATAATTTTATCTCAAAATGCTGGAAATGTTTACTTTCCAATTCCAGATGGAAGAAATTCTAAAATGTCAGCTTTTGACATGAATGTTATAATCCGCATGAATAATATTACTAGGTATGTCCCTACTGATTTAAAAGAGCTAACCAAGAGAAAGTATATAAACGAAAGAGACAAATCTTTATATATCCCTGAAAAGGAAGCTTATATGGAATTAAATAAGCTTATTAAAAAAATCAATAATCAGCTTTGGGAAAGTGACAAATTTGATAAATTATTTTATACTGAAATGCTTCTTTTTAGCATAGCTGATAGAGAAATATTTAAAGATATTACAGAAAGAATAGGATTAACTATAAATTAAATTATATCAATGCAATTATTCGCAAAAACCGTTTAACATAAACACTGAACACTATTTCTAATGGCTGAGCACAACGAATTAGGAAAACTTGGAGAAGAATTAGCTGTTGAATTTTTACAAAACAACGGCTATACTATTTTAGAAACCAATTGGACTTTTCAAAAGGCCGAAATAGATATTATTGCTCAATTACAAGATACCCTTGCCATTATCGAAGTAAAAACCCGTTCTTCGATTGAATTTGGTCTGCCTCAGGACTTTGTAAATTCTAAAAAAATAAAACTACTTACGAAAGCCATAGACAACTACGTAGTTGAAAAAAATCTGGATATTAATGTCCGATTTGACATAATTGCCATCCAAAAAGACAATAAATCTTTTGTAATTGAACATATTACAGACGCTTTTTATCACTTTTAACTATATTTTTTGATGTTATTTTTGTAACAAATTGTTTTTTTAATTATATTTGCACATATTTTTAACGATTTGACTAAGTAAATCGATTCAAAAACTAAGTAAAAACACCTATTTGATTATGAAAACTGTTTCATCAATTGTCGAGAATTACATCAAAACAAAACCATTTTTATTGAATGCTTTGTCTCTTGGAATTATCAATTTAACTTCTTTATCCCGCAACATCATGTCGGAATTGGAGAGTGAATTTGGAAAAGAAGTAAAACAAGGTGCTGTTGTAATGTCGTTGAAACGATTAACAGAAGAATTGGATTTTAGACTGAATCATAAGATCAATAAAGTCATTAAAAATATAGGTGAAATCACAGTTCGATCTGCTTTGACTGATTATACTTTTGCAGTTTCGGAAACCGTTTTAAACAAACAAGCCGAATTAATTTCAGATATTAATGCCTTTCCAGATGTTTTTTACACTTCTTCAAGAGGCGTAAACGAAATCAATATTGTGGTAAGTAATACGGTAAATAAATTAGTAGACAAGCATTTTTCTAGCGAAAAATTAATCCAGAAATTAGACAATCTGGCTTCTATAACAGTGAAATTGCCAAAAGAAAATATTGTAGTTCCAGGAATTTACTATTTCATTTTTCAGCGTTTGGCCTGGGAAGGAATTATCATCAACGAAGTTATTTCAACTTCAAATGAATTCACCATTTTAGTTGGCGAAGATCAGGTAGATGTGGCCTTCAAAGTAATCAAAGATTTGAAGAATTAAAAAAGTTTGATTAAACGAAAAGCTGCCTTGTATTTATGATCATTAAAAAATAAATTCATTTTTTTCAACTTTCACAAAACCACAATTTTGTTTTACTCGTATATATACGATAACCTAAATTTATCGTATTATGAAAAAAATAAACTTAAACAATCGATTCGCTTCATTATTCCTTTTGGGAGCATTAGCATTAACCACTTTTTCCTGCAATGATGATAATGATTCATCTAATACAGGAATGGGTTCTGCACCCGATGTCAATTTTACAGCATTGACTAATAACAATAGTATCGTAAAATACAATGCTAAAAATTTGGCCACACCAACTAGCACAAATGCTATTAGTGGTTTACCAAATGGTGAAAAAATAGTAAGTATCGATTATAGACCTGCAACAGGACAGTTGTATGCATTAGGAACTTCTAGTCGTCTTTATTTTATAAATGAGGAATCTGGTTTAGCTACAGCTTTAGGAGGTGCAGTGTTTACTCCAGCTTTGAGTGGTACAACAGCTAATATTGATTTTAATCCTACAGTTGATAGAGTTCGTTTAGTTACTACAACAGGACAAAATTTACGTTTGCATCCTGAACTTGGAACTGTTGCCGCTACAGATGGTTCTATAAACGGAGGAACAAATCCAAGCATTGGAGCTGTTGCTTACACTAATAGTGTTGCTGGCGCTACTGCTACACAACTTTATGATATTGATTTTACACAAGATAAATTATATGTTCAAAATCCTCCAAACAATGGAACTTTAGAAGAAGTTGGTAATTTAACTATTGATTTTGAAGGAATTGGCGGATTTGATATTTCTCCTGATAATGCTACAGCATTGGCTGTTACTTTTAACAACAATGAATCAAAATTATATACCATTAATTTAACTACAGGAAAAGCTGAAAATGTAGGTGTTTTTGGATTAGCAGTTATTGGAATTGCGTTCAAAACAAATCCTGTTGCTTTTGCGGCATCTACAGATAATAAATTGTATCGATTTGACCCAACTAATCCTACTATGAATTCAGTAGCATTTATGGGATTAGCTAGTGGAGAAGTAATTGTTGGTTTGGATTTTAGACCTGCTACAGGAACACTTTATGCAATTTCTAATCAAAGTAGATTGTTAACTGTAAATACTTCAAACGGACAAGTTACAGCTATAGGAACGATACCAGGATTATCAGGTGCTACTTTTGGATTTGATTTTAATCCAAATGTAGATAGAATTAGATTGGTAAGCAATACAGGACAAAATTTAAGATTGCATCCTGATTTAGGAACTATTGTAGGAACCGATGGAATTTTAAATCCAAGTACTCCAGCAGTTAGTGGTGCTGCTTATACAAACAATTTTATAAGTACAGCAACAACTAATTTATTTGTTATTGATTATACTACCAATATGCTTTACAATCAAACGCCACCTAACAATGGTGTGTTAGTTCCAATAGGTGCTTTAGGAATTGATGTTGAAGCTGAGAATGGTTTTGACATTGGTGGTAGTTCAAATAAAGCTTTTGGTTTATTTAAAGTAGGAGGAACAACGGCTGTTTATTCAGTAAATTTAACAACGGGTGCTGCTACAAAAGTGAAAGATTTTAATATCTCGGCAACTGCAATGGCAGTTGGTTTAGGATTCTAAAATTAAAGTTTTTATTAAAAGCCCTGGTTCAGATTTAGAAATTTGAACTAGGGCTTTTTTTATGAATAAATCGCATTGGGAATTTTTTAATTCCCCCCCAACATCTCCATCAATTCCAAAGCTCTTCGGGTTGATTTTACGTTATCAAAAGTCAGCAACAAACGCAAACCGTTAGGGGTTTGTTTTTCTTTCATTTTGCAAATTGAAGAATGCTTTTGCACAAACTGCAATACTTTATGAAAACGATTCGACTGATAAAAATCAGATTGTTGATCGGATACAAAATAACCAATCATCTTTCCTTGTTTCATCACCAGTTTTTCGATTCCCACTTGGGTTGCCACCCATTTGATTCGGATACTGTTCATCAAAGCATTGGCTCTTGGAGGCAAAGGTCCAAAACGGTCAATTAATTTATTTTGGAAAACGACTAATTCTTCTTCGTTTTTAATTGTGCTCAATTCATTATACAAATTAAAACGTTCCGAAATATTGTTAATGTATTCATCTGAGAATAGTAACTCAAAATCGGTATCAATTTGTAAATCTTTTACATATTCCTTGGTTTCAATATCGTTTTCTACTGGATACAAATCTTTGAATTCGTTTTCTTTCAATTCATCGATGGCTTCATTCATGATTTTTTGATACGTATCAAAACCTATTTCATTGATAAAACCAGATTGTTCTCCACCCAATAAATCTCCGGCACCACGAATCTCTAAATCTTTCATCGCAATGTTGAATCCACTACCGAGTTCGCTAAATTGTTCCAAAGCCTGAATACGTTTTCTGGCTTCTTCAGTCATTGCCGAATAAGGCGGACAAATAAAATAACAAAACGCTTTTTTATTGCTTCGCCCCACACGCCCACGCATTTGATGCAAGTCTGAAAGCCCAAAATTATTCGCATTGTTAATGAAAATTGTGTTCGCATTCGGTACATCCAATCCACTTTCAATAATAGTTGTGGCTACCAGAACATCAAATTCTCCGTTCATAAAAGCCAACATCAGTTCTTCGAGTTTCTTGCCATCCATTTGTCCGTGACCAATTCCGACTCTTGCATTGGGAACCAAACGCTGAATCATTCCAGCCACTTCCTTAATATTTTCGATTCGGTTATTGATAAAATAAACCTGTCCGTTGCGCTGAATTTCATACGAAATGGCATCACGAATAATTTCTTCACTAAAACCTACCACATTCGTTTCAATAGGATATCTATTCGGCGGAGGCGTTGTAATTACTGATAAATCACGTGCTGCCATCAACGAAAATTGTAAGGTTCTCGGAATTGGCGTTGCCGTCAAAGTCAACGTATCCACATTAGCAGCAATGGTTTTGAGCTTGTCTTTTACATTTACTCCAAACTTTTGCTCTTCATCCACAATCAGCAAACCTAAATCTTTAAAAACCACATTTTTGTTGACCAATTGATGCGTTCCAATAACAATATCTAGTTTTCCTTCGGCTAGTTGCTTTAAGGTTTCCGACTTTTGTTTGGCTGTTCTAAAACGATTCAAATAGCCAATCGTAACAGGCATGTCTTTTAGTCGCTCCGAAAATGTACGGAAATGTTGGTACGCCAAAATAGTTGTTGGTACTAAAATCGCTACTTGTTTGCTATTGTCCACTGCTTTAAATGCGGCGCGAATAGCTACTTCGGTTTTTCCAAAACCAACGTCCCCACAAACCAATCGATCCATTGGGCGATCACTTTCCATATCGGCTTTAACTTCTGCGGTGGATTTGGTTTGATCTGGCGTATCTTCATAAATAAATGAACTTTCTAATTCATTTTGCAAATAGCTATCAGGTGCATATTGAAAACCTTTTTCCAGTCGTCTTTTGGCATACAATTGAATCAAATTGAACGCAATATGCTTGACTCTCGCCTTGGTTTTTTGTTTTAAAACTTTCCAGGCATTCGAGCCTAGTTTGTATATTTTTGGAGGTGTTCCGTCTTTACCATTGTATTTCGAAATCTTGTGCAGCGAATGAATGCTCACATACACAATATCATTATCGGCATAAACCAGCTTAATGGTTTCCTGTGTTTTTCCTTCGACCTGGATTTTTTGCAATCCCCCAAATTTCCCAATTCCGTGGTCAATATGCGTTACATAATCGCCCACCGAAAGTGTGGTTAGTTCTTTAAGTGTAATATTTTGCTTTTTCGAATAGCCATTCTTGATGCTGAATTTATGATAGCGTTCAAAAATTTGATGATCAGTGTAGCACGAAATTTGGTTTTCTTCGTCAATAAAACCTTGGTACATCGGCAAAACTATAGTGTTGTATTGCTTTCGAATATTTTCCGAATTGGCTTCATCCAAAGTTTTTGACCCTTTTTTTATTGTTTTTGATTGGTGGTCAAGAACCGTCTCATTAACTTTATTTTTCTGAATGAAATTTTCGTCTAAGACGGTTTCAAAAATATCATGAAAACGCTTTGCCTGCGCTTCATTCGAACAGAATAAATAATTTTTATAACCGTTAAAATGATGCTCGCTCAAATTATTCAACAACAAATCAAATTGTTTATTGAACGATGGCTGCGGCTGAATGTGAAATTCGAATTTCTTAGTTGTTCTAAAAATGGCTTTCGAACTCAATTCTACAACAGAAAAATCCAAAGCCCGTTTTACAAAAGCCTGCTGATTCAGGAATAATTGTTCCGGAGTAGCGTGTTTGATATCCTTAGACAATTTCTCGAAAGCTTCTTCTGCTCTCGCAAATTGTCGGTCTAATTGCGATAACAAATCTTCAGTATCCTGAATAAAAATAACCGTTTGTTCCGAAATATAATCCAGGAAACTTTCTCTGTTTTCCTGAAAAACCTTGTTTTCCACATTAGGAATAATGGTAATTTTCTTTTGTTGTGCCAATGACAATTGCGTTGCCACATCAAAAGTTCGAATACTTTCGACCTCATCACCAAAAAACTCAATTCGGTACGGATTATCATTCGAAAAAGAAAACACATCGACAATTCCTCCACGAACTGAAAATTCGCCTGGTTCCGTAATAAAATCGACTCTTTTGAATTCATATTCGAATAACACTTCATTGATAAAATCAATCGAAATCTTATCGCCAACGCTTACTTTTAAGGTGTTTTTATCTAAATCACGTCGCGTCACTACTTTTTCGAAAAGCGCTTCAGGATAACTAACAATTACGGCGGGTTTTTTACGGGAATTAATACGGTTTAATACTTCGGCACGAAGCAAAACATTGGCATTATCCGTTTCTTCAATTTGGTACGGACGACGAAACGAACCCGGATAAAACAACACATCCTGCTCACCTATCATTTGTTCCAAATCATTCAAATAATACGCCGCCTCTTCTTTATTATTTAAAACAACTAAAAAAGGAAGCTCTGATTTTTTAAATACCGAACAAATAACAAAAGAAACTGCCGAACCCAGCAAACCGCTAAGATGCAGTTTTGCTGTATTTTTTTCCTGCAACGAAGCAATAATTTGTTGTGTCTTAGGCGAAGTTTCGTAGAGGGTATATAAGGCAGATTTACTCAACTCTTGGGGCGTTTGGGTTAATTATTGCTCTTGTACTTGCTGGAATAACGGATGGATTGGGCATCATTGGATTATTAGGAATCGCTCGTGCTGAATCCAATAACATTCTTCTCATTTCGTCTTCGCCTTCCTCAACTGGAATTTTACTTTTCTCGGTCAAAATATCCATTTGACGTTGCAAAGTGGCCAATTCTTTGTTGATTTCGCCCACTAATTGCACCACTTTTTTATCTGGAATATCATCTAAATGAATAAACATATCAAGCAAACGAACCTTGGTAATCAAAACCGAAATACGGCTTTTTATTTGTGGTTTATTGAATAATTCTGGAAGATTATTATTCAAAGCCATAGCTTTCTTAGAAATTGCTTTGGCCTTTTGCTGATAAGCACTTATTGTTTTCTTAGGTTTTTGTGCCAATTCCTGAATAAACAAACGCAATTCGTTCCAGGTTTTTACGCCTTCTTCGGTAGCTTCATTAATAGGTTCATCGTAAAAATCCCAGCCTTTTTTGATGTTCTCAAAAATGATTTTCTTCTTTTGAGCATCTTTGGCATTTTCGGCAATTCTTTTTTGATTGTCTTCTCCTTTACAAGAAACTATTAAGACAAGCAAACAAAGAAAGTAGGATAGTTTATATTTCATCGGTATTTTCATTAAACCGCAAAGTTACAAAGTAAATTAATACTAAAAGAGGCAAAAACTTTTGAAAGACTTCTAAATAAACGCACTACTTTTTCTCAAAAACATTATTGGTCAATTGTACATCAGCCATTAAACCACTTGGGTCAATGGTTATTTTTTTGATAGTGCTTTTAGGTTTTTCAATACTCAATTCATATTTCGGATTAGCCCAAGTCCAATCATTTAAAACCGTTCTTTTAATTTTAGGATTTGGATTTTCTTTTTCAAAAAACAGCATGCGCAACGGAATATAAAAACTCTCCTTTGTTCCATCTACATATTCTACTTGTAAATCAATTGGCATTGGCATTCTGCCAATTCGTTCCAAACTTACCATAGTATTTTGACCATTTTCTTTAACCTCGGTAATTCCGTAATCAATTGTATTTGTTGTTTGTGTCCACTCATTCAAATACCAATCCAATTCTGCTCCCGAAACACGTTCGGCAGTTCGTTTGATGTCATTTGGCGTAGGGTGTTTGAATTTAAATTCCTGATAATATCTTTTAATGGTCTTAGCTAAATTATCCTCGCCAATTAAATAACCCAATTGCGACAGGAAAATACTTCCTTTAATGTATGACGAAATACTATACGGTCTGTTCTCATCATATCGGTCAGCATGTGTAGTTTGCGGTTGCTCTTTGCCCGTATTTACTAAATTTGCATAAGCCACATAATTTTGCTTAAACGGATTTTCTACTTTTTTAACCGCCATTTCATTGGTTACAACATTCTGCACATAAGTCGTAAAACCTTCATCCATCCAAGCGTGTTTCGACTCATTAGAAGCTAAAACATGCTGAAACCAGGAATGCCCCAACTCATGCAATGCCGTTCCATAAATTCCTTGAAGCGTTCCATTTCCTAAAATCAGCGTACACATGGCATATTCCATTCCGCCATCACCCCCTTGAATAAAAGAATATTGCTTGTACGGATAATCTCCAATGTGTTTGTTATACAATTCCATGACTCTAACCATCAAAGGCTGGACATTTTTCCAGTTTTCAAGTATTTTTGGATTGTTCTTGTATAGAAAATGCAAATCGATCTCATTTGGTCCTTTGACTACATCATGAATATAATCGGGATCAGCAGCCCAGGTAAAATCATGAACCATAGGTGCAACAAAATGCCAGGTTAAGTTTTTAGTTTTCTTTGGATATTTTACCTCAACTCCATTTTCCTGATAACCATGACCAATTTCGTTCGGATTTTGCAAGTAACCTGTACCTCCTAAAACATATTCTTTGTCAATGGTAATTTTTACATCAAAATTTCCCCAAACACCATGAAATTCTCTGGCTATGTAAGGATCGGCATGCCAACCTTCAAAATCAAATTCTGCTATTTTTGGATACCATTGCGACATAGACAATGCCACTCCTTCTGAATTATTTCTGCCTGAACGGCGAATTTGAACTGGAACTTGTCCGTCAAAATTCAATGTAAAAGTGGTTTTAGAATGGGGCAGAATTGGCTTTGCCAAAATAACTTCTAAAATAGTCCCAATGGTTTTTGTTTTTGCTTCAACACCATCTTGTTTAAAATTACTGATTTTTAAATAACCAATTTCGTCAGGCTTCAAATTCTCAATACGGTTCTCTCTTACCTCTACGCCATTAACTTTCGTTTTTTTCACCATTCTGGCATCAGCATCATTAATGTTTTGTGCTCTGACAGCCATTTCACTTCCCGGTTGAAAAGCATTGTTGTACAAATGATAATACACTTTCTTCAAAGTATCCGAAGAATTATTGGTATAAATCAATTCTTGTGTTCCTTTGTATTGAAAGTTTTTCACATCCATGAACACTTCCATTTTATAATCAACTTCTTGTTGCCAATAAGAAGCATTCTGAGCGATTACAGAAAAGACATTGGATAAAATTAACGCCAGTAAGAGGATTTTTTTCATTGTTATATAATAAAAAAATGGAAGAACGTCTGTCCTTCCATTAGATTCATACTTGTGAAATTATTTTTTTTTAGCCATTTTATTAGCCATTAAAATCGCATTGTATGCGTTTACTATTTTTCCTGTTTTTGACAATTCATTAAAAGGACGCACATCTTTTGGATTTCCTCCTACAACTACTTCTTTATCAATTGCCACACCTGATTCCAGTAAAATATGTTTGACTTGCGAAGCTGATAATTTTGGATAATACGAACGAATTAATGCCGCCACTCCAGCTACATTTGGTGCAGCCATCGATGTTCCTTTCAAAAATTTATAGCTATTTTCGGGAGTTGAAGCATAGATTTTTACTCCTGGTGCAAATACATCTACATTAATTTTTCCAATATTTGAAAAACTAGCTACCACTTGATCTCCATATTCAAAATTCAAAGCTCCAACGGTCACTAAATTATCTGAAATCTCTGTTTTTCTATCTTCAGAATCATTAGGGAAATTATCAAAATAATCAATATTCTTTGCATCATTTCCTGCTGCATGAATAATCAAAACGTCTTTTTCAGCAGCATATTTAATGGCATCAAAAACCCAGTTTTTATGAGGAGAAAAAGCTTTTCCAAAACTTCCATTAATTACTTTTGCACCATTATCCACAGCGTAACGAATAGCTAAAGCAATATCTTTGTCATACTCATCGCCATCTGGAACGGCACGAACAGTAAGGATTTCTACATTATTTGCAATTCCGTCACCTCCAATATTGTTATTTCTTACCTGAGCAACAATTCCAGCTACGTGAGTTCCGTGAAGCGCTTCTTGCTTATCTGGTCCTATCACATTATTATTGCCATAATTTGTATTAGTAATATCATTTGGATTATCACCAAGTACTTTTCTATAATCTGGTTTTAAATTATCGCCACTGATAATTAATTCGTTTTTCTCAATTTCGCTTTTAAATGTATCTTCTAATCCTTTTATGCTCATGCCATAAGCAAACATTTTTTTCATGATTATTTTACTCTTTTGAATAGCATCATCTTGAGTATCTATCGCATCCAATTCTTCAACAGTATAAACACTTTTACCCAATTGATTGGCAATAACCTTATCGGCTTCTTGCATCGCATTTAATTGGCTTTCGTAATGTTTTTTATACAATGGTGCTTCGGCAACGACTTTGTCATTGAATTTTTTGGCTGCCTGATAGGTTTCTTCGTCAGTAATAGTTTTGTCTTTGACGATTCTTTCGTATTCTAGATTTTCTTTTGTAATATCACCTAGAAAATTCCATCCGTGAATATCATCAATATAACCGTTATTATCATCGTCGATTCCATTACCAGCAATTTCTTTCGGATTTGTCCAAACTACCGATTTTAAATCTTCGTGCTCAATATCTACTCCCGAATCTACAATTCCAACAATTACTTTTTCTGATTTTCTATTTTTCAGTAATTCAGCATAAGCCCTGTCCACACTCATTCCTGGAACGGTATCTTTTACAATATCATAATGGTTCCAACGCTTCAACTGCGTTTCAGTTAAAGCCTGTTTTTTGCTAACATTTACAGCTGCGGTTATTTCTGTAAAGGATTTATAATTTGGTAATTTTTGTGCTCCACATCCTGCTAAAACCAAAGCAGATAATAGAGAAAGACAGATAGGTTTTATCGTATTCATGTACATTAATTATTTAGTGCATTTCAAATATAGATTAAAAATAATTTTCCTTTTCGAAAAAAATGAGGATTAACACTAGATTAAGATATCCGCTAAGGAAAAAACTTCCGATAATCGCACCCCTTTTTCAGTATGTTTCACAGTAATTATTGGGTTGTGTGCATCATGTTCCAAAAACAAATAATAATTATTATCAGCAGCAGCATTCATGAATTTTGTTTTTTCATCCATCGTTAAAAGTGGTCTGGTATCGTATCCCATCACATACGGAATCGGAATATGCCCAGCTGTTGGCAACAAATCAGCACAAAAAACGATGGTTTTTCCTTTGTATTGAATATGTGGAATCATCTGTTTTTCGGTATGTCCATCGACAAAGAAAATTCCAAAATCCAATTCTGATTTTTCCAGAAAATCAGTTTCATTTCTTTTGATAAAATTCAGCTGACCGCTTTCTTGCATAGGCAGAATATTTTCGGACAAAAAAGATGCTTTTTCTCTAGAATTGGGTTCGGTTGCCCATTGCCAATGATTCTCATTCGACCAAAATTTAGCGTTTTTAAAAGCAGGTTCGTATCCTGTTTTATCTGAATTCCATTGAACACAACCGCCACAATGATCGAAATGCAAATGCGTTAAAAACACATCGGTAATATCATCTCGATGGAAACCAAATTGAGCCAACGAAGCATCCATAGAATGACTTCCCCAAAGCGAATAATATCCAAAAAACTTCTCAGATTGCTTATTTCCCATTCCGGTATCAATCAAAATCAATCGATTGCCATCTTCAATTAACAAACAACGAGCAGCAATATCAATTAAATTATTAGCATCGGCTGGATTGGTTTTATTCCAAATTGTTTTGGGCACTACACCAAACATTGCGCCTCCATCCAATTTAAAATTTCCTGTTTCTATGGGATATAATTTCATGTTTTGTATTTAAAAATTCTAAAATAATTAGCAATGGCAATTTATGGAAAAAGGAACGCATTTGTAAAAAGAAAATGATGATTTATTGCCTAAAAAATCAAAATAAAATATACTCATTCTAAATAAACATGATAAATAACTATTATCTATTTGCTTATTAGTTATAAAAATGTTATCTATTGTGCAATACCGTTTTTATGCCTTATCTTTGCAGTTAATTTAGACAAAATCAATACACAATGATAAAGGTTTCTGATACTGCCAAAAAGAAAATCATCGACTTGATGAAAGACGATGGTTTTGATGCCGCCACAGATTATGTAAGAGTAGGTGTTAAGAGCGGCGGATGTTCGGGCTTATCCTATGATTTAAAATTTGACAAAAACAAAGGAGAAGACGACAAAATATTTATAGACAACGATATAACTATTGCTGTAGAAAAAAAATCTTTCTTATATCTGGCTGGAACTATTCTTGAGTTTTCAGGAGGATTAAACGGAAAAGGTTTTGTTTTCAATAACCCTAATGCAACTAGAACTTGTGGTTGCGGAGAGAGTTTTTCACTATAAAATAAAAAACATTTAAACCATAAAGATATTAAGTTGATTAAGTCTTAACGGATTTTAATTTTTTAATGGTTTTAAAAAATAAAAAAATGAGTAAATACACAGAAGACGATTTAAAAATCGAACTCGAAACGAAAGAGTACGAGTACGGATTTTACACCAATTTAGAATCGGAGACGTTTCCTATTGGTTTAAATGAAGACATTGTTCGTGCCATTTCACAAAAAAAAGAGGAGCCTCAATGGATGACCGATTGGCGTATTGAAGCTTTCAGAGCATGGGAACAAATGACAGAACCTGAATGGGCGAATGTACAGTATACCAAACCTGATTTTCAGGCAATCTCTTATTATTCGGCACCAAAAACAATAGATCCAAACAAAACTCTTGACGATGTTGATCCAGAACTTTTGGAAATGTACAAAAAACTGGGTATTTCTGTCGATGAGCAAAAAATGATGAATAATGTGGCAATGGATATTGTAGTAGACTCGGTTTCAGTAGCTACAACATTCAAAAAAACATTGGGTGAAAAAGGAATTATCTTTATGAGTATTTCTGAAGCCATCAAAGAACATCCTGAATTAGTTCGTAAATATTTAGGAACTGTTGTTCCACAAAAAGACAACTTTTATGCTGCTTTAAATTCGGCTGTTTTCTCTGACGGCTCTTTTTGTTATATTCCAAAAGGGGTGAAATGTCCAATGGAACTTTCAACTTATTTCCGTATCAATCAAGCGGGAACAGGTCAGTTTGAAAGAACATTACTTATTGCCGATGCAGGTAGTTATGTTTCTTATTTAGAAGGTTGTACTGCTCCAAGTCGTGATGAAAACCAATTGCACGCTGCAGTAGTGGAGCTTATTGCTCTTGAAGATGCCGAAATTAAATATTCTACAGTCCAAAACTGGTTTCCTGGAAACAAAGAAGGAAAAGGTGGGGTTTATAATTTTGTAACCAAAAGAGGAATTTGCGAAAACAATGCTAAAATTTCCTGGACACAAGTAGAAACGGGTTCAGCGATAACCTGGAAATATCCTTCCGTTATTTTGAAAGGTGATAATTCTGTAGGTGAATTCTATTCGATTGCTGTAACTAATAATTTCCAACAAGCCGATACGGGAACAAAAATGATTCATTTAGGAAAGAACACTAAATCAACCATTATTTCTAAAGGTATTTCGGCTGGAAAATCGCAAAACAGTTATAGAGGATTAGTGCAAATTAGCGCTAGAGCCGATAATGCTCGTAACTTCTCTCAATGTGATTCCTTATTAATGGGGAACAATTGTGGAGCGCATACTTTCCCTTATATCGAAAGTAAAAATCCAACAGCTAAAATAGAACACGAAGCAACCACTTCTAAAATTGGTGAAGACCAGGTTTTCTATTGCAACCAACGCGGAATTCCAACTGAAAAAGCTATTGCCTTAATTGTAAACGGTTTTAGTAAAGATGTATTAAACAAGTTGCCAATGGAATTTGCTGTAGAAGCTCAAAAATTATTAGAAATTTCACTAGAAGGTTCTGTAGGATAAAATTAGTTTAAAGTATAAAAAACACATTCGAAAAATGTTAAGTATAAAAAATTTACATGCCTCAATTGGGGAAAAAGAGATATTAAAAGGAATTAATCTTGAAATAAAAGCAGGAGAAGTTCATGCGATAATGGGACCAAACGGAGCTGGAAAAAGTACACTTTCGGCAATTATTGCTGGAAATGAAAATTTTGATGTTACCCAAGGTGAAATCCTATTGGAAAACGAAGATATTTCTGAATTAGCTCCTGAAGAAAGAGCTCATAAAGGAGTATTTCTTTCGTTCCAATATCCTGTTGAAATCCCTGGAGTTTCGGTAACAAACTTCATGAAAACAGCTATCAACGAAACCCGTAAAGCTAATGGTCAGGAAGAAATGCCAGCCAACCAAATGCTGAAAGTAATTCGTGAGAAATCAGAATTATTAGAAATTGATAGAAAATTTTTATCTCGTTCTCTTAACGAAGGTTTCTCTGGTGGAGAGAAAAAACGTAATGAGATTTTCCAAATGGCAATGTTAGAGCCTAAACTGGCTATTCTTGATGAAACCGATTCTGGATTGGATATCGATGCTTTACGAATTGTTGCTAATGGAGTAAACAAATTGAAAAGCGATAAAAATGCTGTTATAGTAATTACGCACTACCAAAGATTATTAGAATATATCGTTCCTGATTTTGTTCACGTATTATACAATGGAAAAATTGTAAAATCTGGTGATGCTAGCCTGGCTTTAGAATTAGAAGAAAAAGGATACGACTGGATTAAACAAGAACAAGAAGCGTAAAATTAGTTTGCAGTTTACAGTTTGCAGTTTGCAAAACTCCTAACTTATAACTCCTAACTTATAACTACAAAAATGGAATTAAAAGAAAAATTAATCTCATCGTTTATGGCCTTTGAAGAACGCATCGATGTGCAATCAGCACTTCATGATGTAAGAACTTCGGCTCTAAAAAACTTTGAAACAAAAGGCTTCCCTTCTAAAAAAGACGAAGCTTGGAAATATACTTCGTTAAATGCCATTCTAAAAAATGACTTTACCGTTTTTCCTAAAAAAGATAGCGCAATAGAATTCAACCAGGTAAAAAAATACTTTATTCACGAAATTGATACGTATAAAGTGGTTTTTATTGACGGTATTTTTAACTCTCACCTATCTTCAACTACTCACGATGGAATTGATGTTTGTTTGATGTCTTCGGCATTGACAAAACCAAAATACAAAATGGTTATTGATAACTATTTTAACAAAATTGCGAGCAAAGATGACAGCTTAACTTCATTAAACACTGCTTTTGCTTGTGAAGGAGCTTACATTAATATTCCAAAAAGTAAGGTGGCCGACAAACCTATTGAGATTATGTATTTCTCAACAGGAAACGAATCAGCATTAATGGTTCAGCCAAGAAATTTAGTAATTGTAGGCGAGAATTCTCATGTACAAATTATTGAGCGTCACCAAAGTTTAAGCGAAAATCCTGTTTTAACCAATTCGGTTACAGAAATTTTTGCTCAAAAACGTGCCATTGTGGATTATTACAAAATTCAAAATGACAATCATCAGGCTAATATAATTGACAACACTTATGTTTCGCAACAAAAAGAAAGTCATGCTTCAGTTCACACGTTTTCTTTTGGTGGAAACCTAACTAGAAACAACTTGAATTTCTACCATTACGGAGAAAGATTGATAAGTACGTTAAACGGAATTACCATTATTGGCGAAAAACAACACGTAGATCACTACACTTTAGTAAATCATGCTGAGCCAAATTGTGAGAGTTTCCAGGATTACAAAGGAATCTTCTCTGACCGTTCAACAGGCGTTTTCAATGGAAAAGTATATGTAGAAAAAGAAGCTCAAAAAACAAATGCTTTCCAAAAAAGCAACAACATTTTATTGAGTGACAAAGCTACCATCAATGCAAAACCACAATTGGAAATTTTTGCTGATGATGTAAAATGTTCTCACGGTTGTACTGTGGGACAATTAGACGAAACTGCTTTATTCTACATGCAACAACGCGGAATTCCGAAAAAAGAAGCCAAAGCTTTGTTGATGTATGCGTTCTCTAATGCCGTTATCGAAAACATCAAAATACCAGAATTAAAACAAAGAATTACAACCATTATCGCCATGAAATTAGGCGTGAAATTAGGATTTGATTTGTAGTTTTAAACGAATTAATACAAAAAGGGCACAGAGTTTTACTAAACTTTGTGCCTTTTGTGATTTTATTAAATTTTGATCAAAGATTATCTGTTTTAGTATTATAAAAGCCTTTCAATAAATTAAACTGATACTACAATCAATCAAAACGAACAATTGCGGCAGAAAACAATTTTAGTTTTAGTACTTTTGTATTACCCTTTTTTCTAAATAATTATGTTAGACATTCAAAAAATAAGAGCTGATTTCCCTATTCTCAACGAAAAAGTAAACGGAAAACCCTTAGTATATTTCGATAACGGAGCTACTTCACAAAAACCTCAAGTGGTTATTGACGCCATTGCAAAATATTATCAGGAGATTAATGCCAATATTCACCGTGGCGTGCATACTTTAAGCCAATTAGCTACTGATGCTTACGAAATTGCTCGTGGCAAAGTTCAAAATCATATTAATGCAAAAAATGCCCATGAAGTGCTTTTTACTTCAGGAACAACTTTTGGGATTAATTTGGTTGCCAATGGATTTGCTTCCATTTTAAAACCTGGTGATGAAGTTCTTGTTTCACATTTAGAACACCATAGCAATATTGTGCCTTGGCAAATGTTATGCGAAAAAACAGGAGCAACGCTAAAAGTCATTCCGATGGATGAAAATGGAGAGTTGATTATGTCTGAATACGACAAATTACTTTCGAATAAAACCAAAATTGTAACGGTAAATCATATCTCAAATGCTTTAGGAATTATCAATCCTATCAAATACATGATTGATAAAGCGCATGAAGTAGGTGCTGCAGTATTAATTGACGGAGCCCAAGCCGTGCCGCATTTAAAACCCGATGTTCAGGATTTGGATTGCGATTTTTATACTTTTTCAGGACATAAAATGTGCGGACCAACAGGAACGGGAATTTTGTATGGAAAAGAAGCCTGGTTAAACAAATTACCGCCTTATCAAGGTGGTGGCGAAATGATAAAGGAAGTTACTTTCGAAAAAACTACCTATGCCGAATTGCCTCATAAATTTGAAGCGGGAACCCCTAATATTGCTGGAGGAATTGTTCTAGGAACTGCCATTGATTATATGAATGAAGTAGGTTTTGAAAACATCCAACAACAAGAATTAGAATTGTTAGACTATGCAACCGAACGTCTATCGGAAATTGAAGGTTTGCGTATCTATGGAAATTCCGCAGCAAAAACTTCGGTTGTTTCCTTTAATATTGATGGAATTCATCCGTATGATATTGGTACTATTATTGACAAATTAGGAATTGCTGTACGTACAGGTCATCATTGTGCACAACCAATTATGAATTTCTACGAAATCCCAGGAACCATAAGAGCTTCGTTCTCTTTTTACAATACTAAAGAAGAAATTGACGCCTTGGTGGAAGCGGTCAAAAAAGCACAATTAATGCTATCATAAAACACGAATATGAAATTACTATCGTTATTATTATTGACTATTTTTCTAGGTAAAGGCTGTGAAGACAATACAAAGCAAAATATTGAAATAGCCCAAATTACCTACACGGCAAATACCAGAGGTTATTATCAGGAAATTAGCATCGAAAAACAAACTGTTAGTATAAAAAACGATAGAAAAGGAGAAGCCGTTCAAATTAAAATTTCTGACGATGACTTGAAAGAATTGGTTGAACTTTTTCAGGAAGTGGATTTAGAAGAAATAAAAGATTTAAAATCACCAACAGAAAAACGTTTTTATGATGGTGCGGCTATAGCCAACTTGAAAATAAATTACGAAGGAAAAAGCTATGAATCACAAAGTTTTGACCATGGTTTTCCTCCTTATGAAATAAAAAAAATAGTGACAAAAATTAATTCATTTGCAAAACAAAATAATGAAAATTAAAGAGATACAAGAAGAAATAGTAGACGAATTTTCAATGTTTGATGATTGGATGCAACGTTATGAATACATCATCGAACTGGGAAAAAATCTTCCGTTAATCAAAGAAGAATCTAAGATTGAAGAAAATTTAATTAAAGGTTGTCAATCCAAAGTATGGTTACAAGGCGAACAAAATGACGAAAAAATAGTTTTTACTGCCGATAGTGATGCGATATTAACCAAAGGAATAATTGCAATATTAATTCGTGTTTTTTCGAATCAAACTCCAAAAGACATCATTGATGCCAACATGGATTTTATTGACGAAATAGGATTAAAAGAACATTTATCGCCTACAAGAGCAAACGGTTTGGTATCAATGATAAAGAATATTAAAATGTATGCTTTGGCATTCGATGCTAAAAAATAAGTTTTCTTAAAACATATAAGTCATATAAGTTTTTTTTTTAAAAGCTAGTGAAAAAGAAGTGATAAGCAATTCTAATTTTTAAAATATGATTATAACACGAAATTATCTTAAAGATTTGGTTTATCAAGTTAATGGAGCAGCTATTGAAGTTCATAAAAGTATAGGTCCTGGTCTTTTAGAAAGTGTGTATCATCAATGTTTAAAAAAAGAATTAGAATTAAGAAAAATTAATTATTCTTCGGAACTATTAATTCCTTTAAAATACAAAGGATATGATTTAGAATCGAAACTTAGATGTGATTTATTTATAGAAAACAATCTCGTAGTTGAATTAAAATCGGTTAATGAAATCAATCCTATTTGTGAAGCACAATTACTCGCTTATATGAACTTATTAAATGCACCAATTGGTTTGTTGATTAACTTTAATGTAAAGAACATTTTTTATGAAGGTCAGAAAACATTGGTAAATGAATTTTATAGTAGACTTGAAGAATAAATTTAACATATAAGTCATATAAGCCAGAAAGCTAATATGAACTTATATTTAACTTTTAAATAAAAACAAAAAACTTATATGACTTATATGGTTCAAAAAGATAAACATATAAGCATATACAATCTAAAAACAAAAACAAAATGGAACAAGAAATAGACACCGCAGAATTAGGAGAAGCAATTGTAAAAAAATTAAAAACCATTTACGATCCAGAGATTCCTGTAGATATTTACGAATTAGGATTGATTTATGATGTAATGGTAAATACGGATTTCGAAGTAAAAATCTTAATGACACTTACCTCTCCAAACTGTCCTGTAGCCGAAAGTTTACCAAGAGAAGTTGAAGAAAAAGTAAAATCGATTGAGCATATAAAAGGTGCTGAAGTAGAAATTACTTTTGACCCGCCTTGGAGCAAAGATTTAATGAGTGAAGAAGCAAAATTAGAGTTAGGAATGCTTTAATAAGAGTGCCCAGTAATCCGTTTTTAGCATTCAGTTAGTAACTGACCACTAAAAACGGATCACTGATTACTTAAAAATTAAGAAATGGAAGAAATAATTAACAAAGTGGCTAATAGTGCCTTGGAAGTATTCGATCTTGAAGATTACTACCCAAAAGGGATTCGTACGCAAATTGATATTTCGCAGTGGTTACTCGAAGGATTTTTATTAAGAGAAAAAGACTTTAGAGAAGAACTAAAAAACCATGATTGGGCACAATACCAAGACCATTATGTGACCATAAATTGCAGTACTGATGCTATTGTTCCAGCTTGGGCTTCTATTTTAGTTGCAATACAATTAGCACCTTATGCTAAAAAAGTCATTGACGGAAACAGTGAAGATATGGATGCGGCATTGTATGAAGAGTTGCTTCCTAAAATAGATTATACGGCTTACAAAAATAAATCGGTGATTATTAAAGGTTGCTCTAGAAAGCCAGTACCTACTCGTGCTTATGTATTAGCGGCACATTATTTACAGCCTTTTGCCAGAAGTATTATGTACGGAGAAGCCTGCTCAGCAGTTCCACTATATAAAGCTAAAAAATAACCAGAAACCCAATACTATCACTATGAAAAAAGCAATTTTATCCCTTGTTTTAATTGTAGCAACGTTTACATTACAAGCTCAAGAAACGGTAAAAGACACCACAAAATTTTGGACAACTAAAGGAAACACCTCATTGTTATTAAATCAATCGGCATATAACAAACAATGGCTTGGCGGTGGAATTTCAAACGTGGCTGGGAATTTTGGTTTAAACTACGATTTCAATTATAAAAAAGGAGATGTAGTTTGGGATAATAAATTCATTTTGGCTTATGGATTGAGTAAAATAAAAGGAAACGAAAGTACCGCAAAAACCGACGACCGTCTGGAATTGAACTCTCTTTGGGGTAAAAAATCAAAGGCTAAAAACTGGTATTATTCGACGTATTTTAACTTTAAATCGCAAATGGATATTGGTCTTGACATGAATGGCGTGAAAATTTCTCATTTTTTCTCTCCCGCCTATTTTCAATTTGGACCTGGTTTCTTGTGGAAAAAAGATGATAATGCAAGTATTAACATCGCTCCTGCAGCTGGAAAGTTAATTATGGTTCATAAACATTTTACAGAACTTGGACCTTCTTTTGGTGTTTTACAAGGAGACAATACCCGTTTTGAATTTGGAGCCAGCGTTACAGCTTATTACAAATTTGTTGCTCTTACAAATGTTTCTATAGAGAATCGTTTGAATTTATATTCTAATTATTTAGAAGATCCACAAAATGTTGATATCGACTACCAAATGAACGTAGTGATGAAAATCAACAAATACCTTTCGGCAAATATTGCTTTACAAACCATCTATGACGATAATGCTATAAAAGGTGTTCAGGTGAGAGAAGTATTTGGATTAGGAATCAATTACGGTTTTTAGAGAAATCTAATTATATAAAAAATCCCTTTTCAGAATTTAGATTCTGAAAAGGGATTTTTTATAGCATCAAATTAAAGTCTTTTTTCGTCCAAATACGAAACGAATTCCAAAACCAACATTCAACGGATATGTTCTTGCATTCGAATATTGCGAAAGGGGATTATTAGCAAAACGAATGGGACATCCTAGGAGAAAATCGAAACGGAAAACTTGCGAACCCAGACCTAATAAAAATCCTGGTTCTACCACAAAATACTCAGAATGAATACGATCTTGGGTTGTGTTTAAATGGTTTCCATTATAAAAGAAATAACTGTTTTTCAAACAAAATATAGCATCTCCTTTAATTCCGCCTATAATTTTACCACCACTAATTCCTGCATTGAACTGTACAAAAGGACGCTGAAAACTTCCTTCATATCGCTTAGCAACCTGTGTACTATCAGTATAAGCAAGATTAGAACCAAAGCCCATTCCGCCTGATATATATAAATTTTTTGTAAAATATCCTAAGGCAACTTCTCCTTCATGAGAACGATAATTGTTCATCCCTCCTGCATTATACATTCCCATAACTCCAAAATGTTCTGTAAGAGACATCGCAGCTTTAGAAGTAAATCCCGAAGAGCCTACTTCAGCGGAAACATGCACTTCGCCTTTATTATTAAATAACACAGGATTTACTGTAGGAGCAAAATACTTGTAGTTAGTAGATTTACAGGAAGATAAAACAATCAAACTAAAAAGTAAAATAGATTGGAATAATTTTCTCATAGTCGGTTTTTTTAATCCTGCCAAATATACAATTTAATTAAATTTCAATAACAACTTCAAAAATCAATAACTATACTTAAACTAAACGTGCTGTATTCCAAAAAAAATCCCTTTCGAAAAATTCAAAAGGGATTGGCTATTTTATATTTCGAGGAAAATTATTCTTTTTCTTCTTTTTCAATCGCATCCTTATAATCAGGATACAAAAACTTATTATAAGGAAAACGAGTTATATGAATTTGGCGAACAGCTTCGTACACTCTTTCTCGAAATTCTTCGAAATTCTCTTTATTAGTAGCCGAAATAAACAAAGCATTTTGCTCTCCTACACGACTCATCCAAGTGGATTTCCACTCTTCCAGAGTATAATGTTTTGTGGTTTTTTCGGTCATTAAATCGTCTTCGTCAATCGTTAAATGTTTGTAAGCATCGATTTTATTGAAGACCATAATTACGGGTTTATCACCCGCTTTAATGTCAGATAAAATTTGGTTTACCGAAGCAATATGATCTTCAAAATCCGGATGTGAAATATCAACTACATGCAACAACAAATCGGCTTCACGCACCTCATCCAATGTACTTTTAAATGAATCCACCAATTGTGTTGGTAATTTTCGAATAAAACCTACCGTGTCCGAAAGTAAGAAAGGTAAATTTTTGATGACCACTTTTCGAACAGTAGTATCCAGCGTGGCAAACAATTTATTTTCGACAAAAACATCACTTTTTCCAATAGCATTCATCAAAGTCGATTTTCCCACATTGGTATAACCCACTAAAGCCACACGAACCATAGCACCACGATTGCTGCGTTGCGTTCCCATTTGCTTGTCGATAGCTTTGATTTTTTCTTTCAATAACGAAATTCTGTCACGCACAATACGACGGTCAGTTTCAATCTCCGTTTCTCCAGGACCACGCATTCCGATTCCTCCTTTTTGACGTTCTAAGTGTGTCCACAATCCCGAAAGACGCGGCAACAAATAGATACATTGCGCTAGTTCTACTTGGGTTCTGGCATAGGATGTTTCAGCTCTTTGGGCAAAAATATCGAGAATCAAATTGGTTCTATCCAAAATTTTACAATCAATAATTTTGGATATATTTTTTTGTTGCGAAGGTGTTAATTCGTCATCAAATATGATAGTTGAAATTCCGTTTTCTTTTACAAATTGATTAATTTCATCTATCTTTCCTGTTCCCAAAAAAGTTTTTGGATTGGGTTTATCTACTTTTTGAAAAAAACGTTTCACCACCTGACCACCAGCAGTAAAGGTTAAAAACTCTAATTCGTCTAAATACTCATTAAGTTTTTCTTCACTCTGATTTTGAGTCACAACACCAACAATGGCTGTTTTTTCGAAATTTATTACTTCTTTTTCTAACATATCTTATTATAAGCTACAAATTTAATGATTTGCGAAATAGAAATGTGATTTAAAAATTTTAAAAAATAACTCAAATCATTAAAATTATTCCTTTTTTTGGAAAAATGCTTTAGTTTACCGATATCAATTTTACTTCAAAAATCAATACTGATCCTCCTGGAATACTAGCATAATCATTTCCTCCATATCCTAATTTTGCAGGAATTACAAGTAAAGCACTTCCGCCTTCTTTTAAATAAGATATTCCTTCTGTCCAGCCTTTAACAACCTGATTCAAACCAAAAGAAATTCCTTTCTCATCACTTTGGTCAAATACTTTTCCGTCCATAAAATAACCTTTGTAAGCTACTGTTACATTAGATTGAGGTGTTGCCTGAGCACCTGTACCTGGTTCGTTGATTACATAATATAATCCAGACTCACTTTTAATTCCTTTTAATCCTTTTTCTGCAACATATTTTTCAATTTCTTTTTCGTTTTTGGCAACATACGGAATTTCACTTGGTGCTTCGCTGCTATTGTTGCTTTCTTTTTTACAAGAAATAAAAAGTGTCATAACCAATAGTGCCGATAATAAATGTTTCATGATAAAATTATTTTAGAGAAGCCAAATATAGTAAAATTCAATTATCCCTGTAAAAATTAACCATTCCGTCAACAAAATTCAAAATAAATTCAATAGTAAAAACTGTTATTTTGTTTAGCTGACCTGTATTGATTTCAGGACACTACAAGATACCACAGGATACTAATTAACTTACAGCTAATTAAATTAGCCTCTGACTATTAACCAATAACCAAATTATTTATGACTAGAAAAACTACTTTTTCTTATCGTCTGCTATGCCTTAAAATTAGCTTGACGGTATGTTTTTTGTTGAGTTGCTTTTCCTCCTTTGCACAGCAATGGGACATATTAGGCAACGAACAAGCGATCTCTTCAGTTGCTTCCTCTCACACCAGCATTGCAGTGGTAAAAAATGGAAACAATTTTATTCCTTATGTAGTGTTTACAGAAGCGGGTGTACCCAAAGTAAAAAAACGTTTAACCAATGGAAGCTGGGAACAAGTGGGAGCTGACCTAGCCACCAATGCTTCTCACACTCGTATTTATGCCAATGCAATTGGTGATTTGTATGTAACTTACATTGATCTTTCTGCTGATTCAAAATTAGCTGTAAAAAAACATGATTTTACCAATGGAACCTGGAATTCACTAAATCCTGAAGACAATAACACTCTTTACATTTCTACAGGAAACGCAAATGGTATGAATGCTGTAGGTCAATATGGATCAACCCAACGTTGTTCTATGGCATTCGATTCATTCAACGTTCCTTACATTGCTTTTAGTGAATCGGGCATGGTTCCTTATGTCAAAAAATTCAACGAAACAGCATGGGAAACTGTAGGCACAGGAGCTGTTTCTGGAGAACTTGCTGCTGCAGTTGGTTTAGCAATTGATTCTAGTGACAAACCCTGGTTAGTCTATTCAAAATTAGCTGCTACTAACTCTACTACAGGTAATATGGTATTATACAATTTCAATGGTAATACCTGGGATCTAATAACGAATAATCCAATTCCAACTATTGGTGTACGTCATACAAACATTGCTATTAGAGACAATAACAACATTTGTATAGCCTATTTCAACACTGGTTCTTCAAATAGAGCTACAGCAATTTTATACAACAAATCAACAAATGAGTGGGGAACACCAACAACTCTTGCTTCAAGAGACTCTCCAAACATCAGTTTAATCAATGATAATTCGGGCAATCTGTATTGCTCATTTATAGATTATACCGCTTCGGCAACTGTATTCCCTACCCGAGTGCGTTTTCTAGCATCAGGAAGTACTACATGGACCGAATTGAAAGATCCTGCTGTAATTAGAGGTATCGATGAACCAACAGGCTGGCCAGCCATTGCTATAGGAAGTGCGCCTTATCCTTATGTAGTTTACACCAAAGCAAATTCAAATGGGGTAAATACTCCTATTGTTAGAATGTATATTCCACCACCTCCGCCAGCAGAACTTACTACAAACAATATAACCAATATAACTACCACTACAGCAGTATCAGGAGGAAATATCACATCAGATGGTGGACAACCCATAACCGAAAGAGGTGTTGTTTACAGTAATTCAAATCCCAATCCAACCACAGCTGATACTAAAGTAGCTGATGTTACTGGAGGCATCGGAAATTTTTCTGTGACGCTTACAGGACTTATATCTGGTACGTTTTATTACGCTAGAGCGTACGCTATTAATGGCGGTTCAGCTTCTTACGGAAATACTGTTAGATTAAGTACGTTACAAATACCCGATGCAGTAGTTTCTACCCCTAAACAAGTTGAATTTTTAGACAGAGGGCTTATAGCAGTTCAAAAAACTTCTGGCACCGTATTTTTAAGCTGGAGATTACTTGGAGATGATCCTTCCAACATTGCTTTTGATGTATATCGCAATGGAGTGAAAATTAATACTTCTCCAATTACTAATGCAACTAATTATACTGACGGTACTACGACTAACAATAACGTTTACAGTGTTAAACCCATAATAAATGGAGTTGAAGGAACCGAGACAACTCCTGTTACTGTTTGGGCAAAAAACCAATTAGAAGTTCCTATTCAAATGCCTCCTGGAGGTACTGTACCCGACGGACGTGCTTATACTTATACTGCCAATGATGCTTCGGTAGGTGATGTTGATGGCGACGGAGTTTATGAAATTATATTAAAATGGCAGCCTACTCTTGTCAATGACAACGCAGGTGGTTACAGCGGTAAAGAAATTTTTGACTGTTATAAATTAGACGGTACCCGATTATGGCGCATTGACTTAGGAATCAATGTAAATGCTGGACCACATTACAACCAATTTATGGTCTATGACTTTGATGGTGACGGTAAAGCCGAAATTATTTTAAAAACTGCCGACGGTACAATTGATGGATTAGGAAATGTTATTGGTAATGCTTCTGTTGATTATCGTAATACTTCCGGATGGGTGCAACAAGGACCTGAATTCCTAACCGTTTTTAATGGGCTAACAGGTGCTGCAATGGCAACTGTACCCTATCAACCAGCTCGTGATAATGTTGCTGATTGGGGAGACAATTATGGAAATCGTCAAGACCGATTTGTATCTGCTGTTGCTTATCTTGATGGAGCCAGACCCAGTCTAGTTGTAGGTCGAGGTTACTATAATAGATTAGTTCGTACAGCTTACAATTGGCGAAATGGACAACTTACCCTGTTATGGAAATTTGATAGTAAAGATCCTGCGCATCCAGAATACAATGCTTATTCAGGGCAAGGAAATCATCAAATGACAATTGGCGATATTGATGGAGATGGAAAAGATGAAATAATTAATGGTTCTAGTGCTATTAACGATGATGGAAAACCACTTTGGACATACAAAATGGGTCATGGAGATGCTTTACACATGACCGATATGGATTTAGATCGTCCAGGACAAGAAATTTGGATTTGTCTAGAATCTCCAGGAGAATATGATGGTATGGGACTGAGACAATACGATGCAAAAACAGGAGAAACCAATTGGGGGATTCCAACCACTGGAGACGTTGGTCGTGCTATGGCTGCCGATTTAGATCCTAACTACAAAGGTTATGAAATGTGGGGATCTGCAGGTGGTAGTGTATATGATGCCAAAGGAAATGCAATTAGCAGCAGTGTACCTTCCTATAATTCTGGAATTTGGTGGGATGGCGACTTAGGACGTGAATTATTAGACAGAACTTATATAGACAAATGGAATCCCACTACTAAAAGTGCAGGCCGTTTATTTACTATTTATCAGGCTGCTCCTATTTCTTCTAACAATAGCACTAAAAGCAATCCTGCTTTACAGGTGGATTTATTTGGTGACTGGAGAGAAGAAGTCATATTCAGAAAATCGGACGATACAGCACTTGTTATTTTTACAACTGATTTAGCAAGTAATTATCGTATTCCAACATTAATGCACGATCCACAATATCGTACGGCAATTGCCTGGCAAAATTCTGGCTACAACCAACCGCCTTACACCAGTTATTACATAGGATATGATATGGATGTAAACAATATCCCTACGGCAAAAATTGCAATAGCAGGTCAATCAACAGTAGGCATTACAGCAATAACTAGAAAAACACCTACTACTGCATCTACAAACGCAAACAGCGTTGTTTATAATCTAGCCTTCTCTGCAAATGTAACTGGAGTTGATAGTAGCGATTTTACCTTAACTGCAACTGGTACTGCAACAGGAACAATTGCATCCATAACTGCTCTTACCGCTGCGTCTTATGATGTAACTGTAAATAATATTAGCGGTGATGGAACACTCCGTTTAGATGTAAATGCTAGTGGAACTGAGATTAATGATGAATCAGGTACTACAATAATAAGTAAATTTACAAGTGGTGAAAGCTACACTTTCGACCATACTGCACCTACTTTATCCTCTGTTGTTATTGTTTCGAATAATACTAACACAACTTTAGCAAAAACAGGAGATACTGTAACTTTAAACTTCACTGCATCCGAAAATATTACGAATCTTGAACTAAGTATTGCGGGACATACTATAACAACAACCGACTTGGGTAGTAACAATTACAGCGCAACTTACCAATTGACAAATACTGATACAGAAGGAGTGATTCCATTTGTAATCCAATTTAAAGATTTGGCAGGGAATACTGGTACAGCAGTTAGTACAACTTCTGATGCAAAAACAGTCACTTTTGATAGAACAGTACCTACATTACCCACGCTTACTTTTACTTCGAATAATGCAAATAACAGCATTGCAAAAGAAGGAGACGTAGTTACATTAAACTTTACCACTTCAGAAACAGTTAAAACACCAACAATAACTATTGCTGGTCAAAGTGTAACTGTTAACACTATTACAACTAATAGTTTTTCAGCAACTCATACTATGCAAACTACTGATATTGCGGGTATAATTCCTTTTACAATTGACATTAGTGATTTGGCTGGAAATGCTGCACCACAAATTACAACTGCAGCAACCACAGTAAAATTCAATCATACTGCTCCAATAATTAAAGTGTATGTTGAAACACCAAGTTGTCCTGGCAAAGCCAATGGTAAAATTAATATTGCGACTAATATGAATACCTATTTGTACACAATTGCTATCAAAGGGAATGGAATAGACCAATCTTCTCAAAATGTCGAAATAACCACAACAAAGAATTGGGAACGAGAAAATCTTGCAGCAGGAACATACCAAATTACAGTTGCTATTCCTTCCATCGCTTTCGAACAAAGCTTTGGTGTAGTAGTTAACGAAATTGGTGCCATTACTGCTAAAAGAGTCGAAATAAATAAAACCGTTAACTATACCGTTTCTGGAAGTAAAGAATATATTGTTACTGTAAATGGAGTTTCAAAAAATTATACTACAACAACTAATGAAACTTCTAAAATTGAAATTGATGCTGATTTACTTCAAGAAACTAATAATGTAACAATTGCAACCAATAACGACTGTCAGGAAACTGTAGAAGATCAGTTTATTATGAGTCCCATAATAACCGTAAATCCTAATCCAACTTCTGATATCATTACAATTAACAATGTTAGTAAAGCTCTAGTACAAGTATACACTAATACAGGTGCTTTAATAATAGAGACCCATGTTGAAAATGGAAAAAGTATCGATTTAAAAGGAAATTCAGCAGGAATGTACTTAGTGAAGATTACTCAGGGAACAACCGTAGAAACATTTAAAGTTATTTTGAAATGAGAATAATAAATATAAAAACAATATTCCTTTTTATAGGATTAGGACTGATGGTTTCTTGTGGCAGTGGTGGAAACGATTCTCCAGAGGAACCAGTGGTAAACTTACCTGAAAAACCAGCTTTGGCTTTGCCAGTTAATGGAGAAACCTGTAGTGATTTCACAGTAGTTGCAAATAACGATAACAAAGCGGAAATTAGTTTTACCTGGTCAGCAACGGCACATGCCAGCAGCTACGTTTTAAAAGTAACTCAATCTGGAACAGAAATAACCAGTCAAACGCTTACAGGAACTAATTACAAGCTTATTCTTGATAAAGGAAAAAGCTATTCTTGGACAGTAACTGCTAAAAACAACGATGGTGAAAACACTAGTGCAACGCATTCTTTTACCACACCGGGAAATCCTGTGGGGAATTATGTGCCGTATGCAGCCGTAATCAACTTTAATGTGAACAGCAGCACAAGTATGGCTACACTTTCCTGGATAGGAAAAGATGAAGATTCGAATACAAACGAATTAAAATATGATATCGAAATCAAAGAAGATAGCAATGTCTTGGTTTCCTTAACAAATCAAACAGCGACATCGGTTGCTGATTTTGTTGCCAAATTAAATTCGACTTATCGAATAAAAATCAATACTATTGATAAAAATGGTTCCTACTCCAGTTCCGTTTTGAGTTATACGTATCAATAATATTAGACTACTATTTTACAAATAGTAATAAGGCAGCTCGTAACAAATATTACGAGCTGCTTTTTTTATAAAACAATAAAAAAACTAAGAGCCTGTTTGAAATTTTCCACGCTTTAGGGAAGGGAGGAAACAAAATTTATTTCTTAAAATAAATTTAAACAGGCTCTAATCTCCATAAATTTGGACATCGTCTACTTGAAAAGCACCATCTAAGGCTAAATTTCTCCCTGAACCAATGTATTTAAAAGCAATATTGATTTTTCCTGTATAAGCAGACAAATCTATTGATCCCGAACCAATAAACTGATACCATGGCGTAGCTTGCGTTGGGATTTTTGCCGAAATTCGAGTCCATTTAGCAGCACTAATATTGACTCCATCAAAATTATCTGAAATGTAAACTTCAAGCGTATTTAGGGGCGAATCTACATCTAAATGATGCTGAGCAGTTCTAAACGAAAGCGTTTCATTGGTATGCGTATCCATATCAATTTTTGGCGAAATCAACCAAACAATATTCGACACTACCTTAGTTCCAGTTATAGCAAATTCAGCATACCCATTTGTCGAAGTAATACCACCTTTCCAAACTATGGCTCCCGCTTGTATAATATTACTCCAACCAGGCAAACTCAAATTAGTTCCATCTGAAACACTCTGAAAATCTTCAACAAAAAAAGGAATGTTGCGTTTTCCAGACATATTAACATCGGTTTCTTTTCTAGCCATTAATTGATAATCAGCGGCATATTTAGTTAAAACACCTCGCACTTTCCCACTTCCTTCCGGCACAATACTTTTGGAAAAATCGGCAAAACTACTGGTTCTAAAAATCATTTGATTGCCATTTTTGTCAACCAAATTCCAGTTGGTCGCACCACCTACATTATTTGTTTCTTCAAAATAATGACGCCCAATAGCTGATTCTATAAATTGCACATCCGACAATTCAATAAGCGTATTCAAATGACTATCATTAATTTCGCCTAAATCAATTGAGCGAATCAATTGTTCTTCTTTCACATTCGTACAAGAAGGAAATAACACCTTTTTATAATCATTTTGCGAAAGCCGCCCTACTCCGCCTTGGTTATAAGCATTCACATACAATCCGCCAATGCGTAAACCACCATAATACAAATCAGTATGTTGATTTTTTAATTTTACATACACTTTGTTACCTAAACGGTAATCAACATACAAATTAGTGACATCTACAGGAACACTAAATCCAATGGAAGGAGTTGTTGCTGTAGCCAAGGTTTGAAACGAAATGGTTTTAAAAAAATTACCATTTTCATCGCTAGAAACTACATAGCCTTCAATCACATCGTCATAAGGATACTGGGCAACAATTTTAGCAGTAACATCCTTAATTTCAGTCACCGTTTTATTAACTGGAATATCAGGTTGATTACAACTTAACACTGGAATTTTCACTTCATCATTAGCACAAGATTCTAAAACCGCCAAGGATAACATCATTAACAAAAATTGAAAAGTATAATTTTTCATAAGATCTAAATTTTAAATTAGAAACTGAAATTGAGATTCACAAAATACGTTCTGCCGTATCCATAAAAATATTTATTACCAAAAGAAGGTGTTCCACTGGAAACATCCTGATTGAGTTGCCTAAAATTGGCATTCCTGGCTTGCTCATAACCGCCAGTTTTGTACTTGCTGTCCAGCACATTATTGATACTCACAAAAAGTCCTAGAAATTTTCCTTTAATACGCCAAGATTTTCCACCAATTAAATTGAGTAAACTCACGGGATCAAATTTTTGTTGTTTTAATAATTCCGCTGCTCTTTCTTCGGTTGCTTCGGGAAAAGGAAATCCGCTAGCAGGATTAATATAAAACCGATTAGTTCTGGAAATAGGCGAAACATCAATATAATTCTCAGCTAGATAATTTACATTCGTACCTATCCACCAATATTTTGGATCTCGGTATTCTAAACCCAAACTACAGGCCTGTTGTGGCATTCCCGCTTGTTTGTAATTTTTTAAAAGTGCTGTACCAAAATCAAAGGAAGGTTTGGTGTTTTCTGCCGTTGCCACTGCATCATTGTTGATACTCACATTCGGATTACTATCAAAAGTAAATTGTCCATACGCCGCCGAAAAAGTCGTTTTTAAAGTCGCGCTAATTTGGTATTCAAAACTCAATTCAGCTCCAAGATTTTTTCTGTTTAAATGCGTTAAAGTCTGACTCACAAAAGCATTGGTATTGGTATAACCTGCTTCGTTATCAAAGATTCCTTCAGCATAAAAAAAGCTAATTTTAGTCGCATCTTTAATCGTCGAATAATAAGTTGTGAGTCTCGTTTTTAGTTTAGGCGTACGAAAAACATAAGTCGCATCCAGACTGTTGAGTGTTTCACTTTCTAAACCATCAACTATAGTATTATTCAATCGGGCATTCGCAAAACTACTTCTCAAATTAGGTGCTTTTGTCAAATGAGCCGCATTAAAATTCAAAGATTGTTTCCCAGAAATTTTAAAAAGTATTCCACCTTTAAAACCAAAATTCTCAAAGTTCAGTTTTTGGCTTTTGCCAAAAGAAATCGTTTCATAAATTCCATTTTTATACAAGCCTTCCCGTTGATAATTGGTCTTGGAAAAAGATTGTGCCAAATAGAAATCAATAGTATTATACGAAAATTTAAACTGAGTGAAAGCTTCTAAAACAGCGGCCGAAAGTTTATAATTATAACCATAGGTATCTCCAACCCTGACTTGGCGATTTGGATTGTTTAAATCTGATTGGGCTTGAGTACCGCTATAAAAACCATCTATATCTTCAAAAAAAGCACCGCCTAACAAATCCAACAACTTTTGGTAATTATGCGATTTCAAATCCCGAAATAAAATTCCCGCGTTTACAATCAAATTTTCAGAAACCTGCGAATTAAAGTTAGAATTAAACGCCATCGTTTTATCATCTGCTCGATCTTCATATAAAACATAATGACTTTGAGCGGCTTCATAGCCAATGATATTCGAATTGGCATCCACTACAGGATTTTGATTGGCTCGGTACATCGCTTCCCAATCCATTTGAGGATTAGCCAAAAATGCTATTCTACTTTGCTCAGCATTCTCATAATCCGGAGTAAAAGCACCTGAGAATTCTCCGTTATCCGCTGCATACAAAGAGGTGTAATAACTTGGCATTTTTCTAAAATAAGTGGGATCAGGACTATTGGCATTTTGAAAATCAATATTGCTATTACCTACTTTTCCAAACTGATACAACACCGCCGAATTCAAATTAGTATGATCGTTTATCTTAAAATAATGATTCAACATCACAATAGGTTCTTCAACCGTTCTTACTCGGGCATTTCTTTTTTCTCCGTTTTGGTAACCCCAATATGAATTGTAGGTTTCACTAGTTAAATTAGTTACTTCGGCGGTATTGGGTGAATTTTTTCCGCGTTCGTTTGGCGTGTAAAATCCTGAAATATTAATCGAATGTTGGTCGTTTAATTTCTTTTCGATACTTAGAAAAAGAGAATTTGCATCATAATTAGTGCCTTCAAAATGGCCTTCCTGAGCATAGCGTTTTCCTGCCGAAATAACATAAGCCCAACCCGAATTACTCATCCCCGAAGCATGCGTAGCCATGATACGTCCGCTATAATTAGTATTTGCTCCTGATAATGTGATTCGGTTTCCTTTTCTGTAAATAGAGGCTCGGGTATTGATTTGCTGCGTTCCCAAAATTCCTCCAAAAGTATAATCAGACGGAGCAGTTCCAATGGAAAATTCCTGATTTCGAGTAGCATCATTGAGTCCGCCCCAATTATTCCATTGCGGTCTGCCGTCATAGAGTTTGTTCATGGTAACGCCGTTAATCATCATAGTCGCATTTTCACTATCCAAACCTCGGATTCTAAACCGAGCTTGTCCCCAATTGAAAGCCGCAGCCTGCTGAAAAGCATCTCTGGAAGACTGCAATAATCCTGAAGTATTCTCGGAACTGCTGTTGTCATCCGTTAAATCGTCTTCAAAAAGCTGAATCAAAGCGGCTTGTTGGTCTAAAACCTGATCTAATTCTAATAAAATAGTTCCCAAATCTATTGCTAAAGTATTTTCAATTGAAACGGGAAACAAGGCATCTTTGTAGCCTTGACTGTGAAAAAGCACTAAATAATCGGCTACTGGAATGGATTCGAAAACAACAATCCCTTCTGAATTAGTCAATTGGGTAAAATTGGTATTCTGAATAGAAACTACCGCAGCAACTATCGGTTTTAGAGTTTTAGCATCTAAAACCTTGGCTGAAATTCGAGCTTGATCTTGTGCTAATCCTGAATAGACTAACCCAATACCAAAAAGTAAAACAAGAAAATATTTCATAAGCCCAAAAAATTAACAGCAAGTATTCTTTGTTTACAAAAGAACATTGCACTATCATACAACTAGAAAAAAGTGATTTCTAAGCATAAAAAACATTCCCAAAAAGGAATATTCTCAATAAGTATGGATTGTTATTTTTGGAAATGGGGTTAAGCCTAAAACGACTCAGCCAATATAAAAAGTGGTGGTATTAAACAACTTATAAAATCATCTAGCACTTTTTAACGAATTAAAAGTAAGAAAAAACTTTTTACAAAAATATTTTTTGTGCTATTTTTTTTATATCACAGCATCTGATAAAAGACAAACTCAATAAAAATGGGCTTCCAACCATTTTAAAAATTATATTGCTTTTTTTCGCGAAAGCCAATTTTTATCATAAATCTTACTGAATCACTTTGATTCTTGGAACAAGAAAAGCGATTATAATTCCGAAAATTCCAATAAAAGCAAACGAAAATCGAAGACCAAACAATTCGGCTATGTACCCAATTACAGGTGGCCCCATTAAAAATCCAAGGAAACTCACACTGGAAACTGCTGTTAGCGCTTCGCCAGGAGGAATTGTTGGATGTTTTCCCGCGATGCTATATAATGTAGGCACAATAGTCGAAACACCTAATCCAACCAACATAAAACCTATGGTGGACGGAATTAGATATGGAAAAAATACAGATGCAAAAAGACCTGTTGAAATCAATATTCCTCCCGTTTGTATGACGCTTTTTCGTCCAAATTTATTAATCATTCCGTCACCTAAAAAACGTCCCGTTGCCATCATAATCATAAAAGAAGTGTATCCTAAAATGATTAAAGGTCCTGGTGCTTCGACAATATCTTTAAAGTAAATTCCGCTCCAGTCAAACATAATTCCTTCACTAGCCATCGATCCAAAACCAATAATTCCAAGCCAAACTAAGGACATATCAGGTTTTGAAAATAATTTTTTCTTCTCCGTAACTTTTCGTTTTTCTTTGGCTTTAACCAAATATTTATAATTGAAAGCAATAAGCAATACCGTAATTATCCCAACAACAATAAAATGATGATACGGTGTTAGTTTTAAAGCTAACATTCCTAATCCAACTAAAGCGCCTGTAAAGCCAGCAAAACTCCATACTCCATGAAAAGAAGCCATAATGGTTCTATTAAAAAGTTGTTCCGTATACACTCCTTGCGTATTTACAGCTATGTTATTCATGTTTCCGAAGATTCCAAAAAAGTACAGTCCTAAAGCCAGTTGCCAGGCATTGGTAGCCAAACCTAAATTAGTCAAACAAAATGCATACATACTCAATGATAATATCACCAAACGATGACTTCCATAACGAGTAACCAACTTACCAGAAAATGCCATCATGGTCAATTGTCCCACTGGAAGTGCAAATAAAATAGAACCTAAATCGGCATCACTTAGATTTAAGGTCATTTTAAGATCCGGAATTCGGCTCGCCCAGGTTGCAAAACACAATCCCATGCCAAAGTAAAAAGACGAAACCGCAATACGCACTCTATTAAGATAAGAGAGTTTGGCGTTTCTAAAACTCTTCTTGATCTTTCCTTGCGCTCTAAAGTTTCCTATAAAATTTAATCGTAACAAAGGCTTTGGGTTTTATATGAATTTAAGATGCAAAAATACAAAAAGGAATCTTGACGCTTTACTTATTTGGTTTAAGTGACTAACAATACATCGTTATCGTTTATAAGTTTATGGAATACTGCCTTCTGTTTTAATTATTAAAATGTCAATTCTAATGTTTTTTCGGTCATTAAACAGAAAATATTGAGAATAGTTTGAATTTAATTTTTTCCCATTAATCATATGTTATTTTAAATGATAAATTCATGGTTTAATAATTTTCTTTTTTGCTTGATCAAAAAAGAAACAAAAAAATCAAGTCTTACGCTTTCTCGTCGGTCAAATTAGTTTTCGAATACTAAAAGAAAAGAACTCGCTACGCTCAAACAGCTTTTCTTTTTACGTATTCTTCAAACATTTGACACTCGACTGCGAAAGCTAAGGACAATTAGATTTAGTAAATAAGAACTATATTTCTTAAAACAGAAACCGCCGATTCGCAGATTAAATAAAATCTGCGAATCGGCGGTTAATAATTCTAATTAAAAAATAGTTCACAAATCAACCACTCTTTTTTCCTGATTACTTTGGATTGCAGCTTCTATAATTTGCATTACTCTCGCACCATCCTGAGCGGTAACGGGTTCTGGAGTGTCATTAATAATCGAATTGTAAACACCATTAAAAAACTCATAATAATTCCCTTGAAGTGTTGGAATTTTTCCATGCATTATTTTTCCATTAATTTCGGTGTGTAAAAAACCTTCTTTTTCTATTGGTTCCGTTCCCCAGGAATCTAGATTGGGTTTTTTGAGTAACTTCAAATTGTCTTCTTGTACATCGCCTCGTGGTTTTAAAAACGAACCTTTTTTACCGTGAATCACATAGGCAGGATTCGGTTCGCGTACAAAGAAACTTGCTTTCAAACGCACTCTAAAATCAGGATAATACAACAAAATGTCTACCCAGTCATCCACAACCGAATTTTCACGCGTGGTTCTGATATCAGCATAAACGGCTTGTGGAAAACCAAACAAATACAAGGCCTGATCAATCAAATGTGGTCCCAAATCTTTCAGAATTCCCGAACCTGAATTCACCGTTTCCTTATGTTGTTTTTCACTCAAAAGCGGATTGTAACGGTCAAAATGGAATTCGGCTTCTACAATTTCGCCCAGAGCGCCGTCTAATAAAATTTGGCGTACGGTTTTCAAATCGCTGTCCCATCTTCTGTTTTGGAAAACGGCTAACTTCAATCCTTTTTCTTTGGCTAAAGCCGCTAATTCCTGAGCTTCGGCAACTGTTGTAGTAAATGCTTTTTCAACAATGGCGTGTTTTCCTGCTTCCAAAACTCTTTTAGCATATTCAAAATGAGTATCAATTGGTGTATTTACTACAACCAAATCAATTTCGTCGTTTGCTAAAATTTCGTCAATAGACGCGTAACTCTTCACATAAGGATAATCGACTTGAATTAATTTTTTGCTTCTTTCCCAGGAACCCAATAATTCAAAACCGGGATGTAATTCTAAAAATGGCGCGTGAAATACTTTCCCCGACATTCCGTAAGAAAGTAAGGCTGCTTTTATTGTTTTCATATTTTATATTTTTCCAACATTAAAAATTATTTTTTCACCATTAAGATATTAAGAAAATTAAGCTCAACCCTCAATGAAACTTAATGCCTTAATGGTTCAAACATTAAATTATCTTGATTTTGCTCTTTCATATTGTGGAGGCCAAGAAACATCTGTTGCTAATGCTTTTGCAAAATTTAATCCCAAATTAGGGTCGCGCAATGACTCTCTGGCAAACAAAACCAAATCCGCTTTTCCGCTCGTTAGGATTTCTTCTGCCTGATGCGCTACGGTAATTAAACCAACAGCTCCCGTTAAAATTCCAGTTTCTTTTTTTATTTTTTCAGCAAAAGGAACTTGGTAACCCGGTTCTAATGGAATTTTTTGATGCGAAACTGCTCCACCCGAAGAAACATCAATTAAATCTACTCCTTTTTCTTTTAGGATTTTCGAAAGTGCGATAGATTCTTCAATATTCCAACCGCCTTCCGCCCAATCTGTGGCTGAAATTCGAACAAACAAAGGCAAATTAGCAGGCCATTCGGTTTGTACTGCCTCCAGAACTTCTATTGTAAATCGGATTCGGTTTTCAAAACTTCCGCCGTATTCATCCGTTCTGCTATTCGATAATGGCGATAAAAACTGATGATTTAGATAACCGTGAGCCGCATGAATTTCGAGTACTTCGTAGCCTGCCTGAACTGCTCTTTTGGTTGCTGCTTTAAAATCGGAAATCACTTTTTGGATTCCGTTTTTGTCTAAAGCAACTGGCGTTTCATCGTCATGATACCCAATTGCCGATGGCGCTACGGTTTGCCATCCGCCTTGTGAAGCATCGAGTTTTTTATTTCCTTTCCAAGGGGATGAAACACTGGCTTTTCTTCCAGCATGTGCCAATTGAATTCCCGGAACAGCATTCTGACTTTTGATAAAAGCCGTAATAGTTTTTAGTTTTTCGATATGTTCGTCTTTCCAAATTCCTAAATCTTCAGGTGAAATTCGACCTTCGGGAGCCACCGCAGTCGCTTCCTGAATAATTAATCCTGCTCCACCGCTGGCACGACTGCCTAAATGCACCAAATGCCAATCGTTAGCAAAACCATCTTCTGATGAATATTGGCACATTGGAGAAATAACAATTCGGTTTTTAAACGTGCAATTTTTAATTTGTATAGGAGAAAATAATTGAGATGCCATAATCTTTTATTTTGTATCAGAAACGTAAAGTTACACTTCGAAAAGCAAAATGAAAATTATTAACAAACATTTATTATGGCGTAAAATTCTAAACCTTTGCAACTAAAACATAAAACATTACTTTTGTGCATCATATTAAGAACCAAAACTAAAAAATGGATATCATTATCAAGCTTTCTCAATTCCTATTGAGCTTATCATTACTAATTATATTACACGAATTAGGGCATTTTATTCCTGCCAAATTATTCAAAACCAGAGTCGAAAAATTCTACTTGTTTTTTGATGTAAAATATTCACTGCTAAAAAAGAAAATTGGTGAAACCGAATACGGAATTGGATGGTTACCGCTAGGTGGTTACGTAAAAATTTCGGGGATGATTGATGAGAGTATGGACAAAGAGCAAATGGCTTTGCCTCCACAACCTTGGGAATTTCGTTCTAAACCAGCCTGGCAACGTTTAATTATTATGTTGGGCGGTGTTACGGTCAACTTTATTTTGGCTTTCATTATTTATATTGGGATGGCTTTTACTTATGGCGATACTTATATTGCTATGAACGATTTAAAAGACGGACTTTTAATTGAAAATCCTGTTATGATCAAAGCTGGTTTTAAAACAGGAGATAAAATTCTTGCTGTTGATGGAACCCAAATTGAAAAATTTGACAGTGACATCAACATGAAAATTGCAATGGGTAAAGAAGTTCTTATCGAAAGAAACGGTGTTCAACAAAGCATAAAATTACCAAATGATTTAATTAATCAGCTATCTACTAAAACTGAAAAAATACCTATTGTTTCTATCCGAATGCCATTTGTAATTGGTGCAATTGCAGAAGATTCTAAAAATACGACTTTACAACCTAAAGATATTTTGCTTTCGTTAAACGGACAAAAAATAAAATATTTGGATGAAGCTAAAACCATCTTAGAAAACAACAAAGGAAAAACAATTCCTGCTACTATATTACGTGACCAAAAAGAAAAACAAGTCAATGTCACTGTAAACAAAGAAGGATTGTTAGGTGTTAAAATAGGAGGCTTAGGAATGGATTCTTTAGAGAAATTAGGTTATTATAAAGTTAGTACCGAAAAATTCAGTTTCATGGAGTCTATCCCTGTTGGAATCGAAAAAGGAAAAGACCAATTGATAGGTTACGGAAAACAATTGAAAATGATTTTCAATCCTGATACTGGAGCTTACAAACAAGTAGGTGGATTTGCAGCAATTTATAATATTTTTCCAAATACATGGAGCTGGGAAGTGTTTTGGACTATTACGGCTTTGTTATCGATTATGCTTGGAGTAATGAACTTATTGCCTATTCCAGCATTGGATGGTGGTCATGTGATGTTTTTATTATACGAAATAGTTTCAGGTAAAAAACCAAGTGATAAATTCCTAGAGAATGCCCAAATGGTTGGTTTTGTTTTACTTATCACATTGTTACTATTTGCTAATGGAAATGACATTTATAAGGCAATTGTAGGCAGGTAAAAAAAATCGAAATTTTTTTCATTTTTTGTTTGCTACATTGAAAAAACGTCTTATATTTGCCACCGCTAAGAACAAGATATAACATCTTAAAAATAGCAACCAAAAACGTTCCTTACGCATATTAAATATACAGTTTCCTCCTTAGCTCAGTTGGTTAGAGCATCTGACTGTTAATCAGAGGGTCCTTGGTTCGAGCCCAAGAGGGGGAGCTTTTTTAGAAAGGGTTTACAGAAATGTAAGCCCTTTTTTTGTTTTCTAAGTGCACTATCTAAGCGTACTTTTATTGGATCAACACAAAAACCTGTGGAGTTAGAAAAAAAATTACCGCAGAGAACACTAAGTTTTATACCCTTAGCTTTTATAAAAATCGAAAGTTCGCAAAGCTTTGTATTGTCTTAACTTTGCGAACTTTATACTTTTAGAAGCACATTCTTAGATTAAAATCTTTGCGTTCTCTGCGGTAAAAAATAATTAGAGCATATTTTTATGTTTCTCCAAAACATTTAGCATTAATCCGTTTTTAGTTTACCAACAATTGATAGGCAATTACATTGTTGTGGTTAAATGTTGGGATATACAACATATTATCTTTTGGATTATAACCCAAATCGGCGGTGTTCATTTGGCCCTGTACGTCCTGCAATTTCTTGATTTCGCCATTGGCTTTTACATAATAAATTAAGCCCGCCCAGCAGCTCACTATAAAATCACCGTTTTTAAGTTGTTCCAGTCCGTCACCTGATTTTTCAAAACCTTTGGCAACAACATTTCTATTTTTATTTTTATCAATTTTTAAAAGTTCTGTATTGGCTAAAACATACAGGTTTTTATTGATCCATTTTAAACCATTGGCACCGGTCACGTTTTCTAAATACAGTTCGCTTTGTCCATTTTTTATTCGGTGTATTTTATTGGTACGAGTATCAGACACATAAACCACTCCTTTATCATCTACCGTTACATCATTCAAAAAAACGGCATTTTCAATTTCCAGTTTATTAATGATTTTTCCACTAGGAATATCAATACTTACTACAGCGGTGATATCAGCCACAAAAAGCGTGTTTTTAAAACGTGCCAGACCTTTAGGTGCATCTAAACCTTCAATCCAGTTCTCATTATTTATCGAGCCATCTGTATTAAGAATAGCCACTCCGCCCTTTCCATCTTTTACATTCCCTGCACCATCAATCAGACTTACATATAGTTTGTTGTCAGCAACACTGTAAAGCACTGATTCCGGTACTGGTAGATTTTTGCTCTCCCAGATGGGTTTTGAAAGTTGTTGGGCTTTTGTGTTACAACTAAACAGTACAATAACAGAGAGTGTTCCTAATTTATATTTCATAATTTTAAAATATTGCGTTATACATGATTCATAACAAATGTAAAGTTTATTAAACAATTAGAAAACATCACGTTAAGTTTATCTGATATTAAAAGAGCCATAAGATGAATTAAATATTCTTCTTATGACTCATACTTGTTTTTCAAAAAAATTATTAATTCACTAAAACCACAGCTCCATTGCAAGGAATACTTACTTCTATTTCCTGATTTTTTTTCAGTTTTGTGGTGGTTAGTTTTCCGTTCAATTGTGCGTCATCGGTGAATTGTTTCAATTCAGAACCTCCAGCAATCATAGGGAGTTTTACTTTAATTTTAATGGTTTCTTTTTGAGCGTTTATTCCAGCTACGTACCATTTATTTCCTTGACGACGGGCTAATATGGCATATTTTCCAGGATAACCATCAATAAACTTAACTTCATCCCATGTTGTTGGCACTGTTTTCATAAAATCGATTGCCCATTTTGGCGCATCAGTTAAATTGTTTGGCGCCAATGCAAAATGCTGCACACCACTTTGAAACAGAACGGCTGTAGCCAAAGCATAAACATCAGAAGTCAGTCGTTTAGAACCTTTGTTGGGCGTGTTTTTATCATTGTAAAACTTGTTCAAAGCGCTTCCTCCAAAATCCATACTTCCTACCGTATTTCGAATAAAAGTATGCAAAGTAGCACTAAAAGCCTCTAGATTGTTGCTTTCCTGAGTAAAGAAAAGATTTTCACTTGCCAGTACTGCTTCACTGGAAGCATAATTAGGATACATTCTTTCCCATCCACGTGGCAGAGTCGTTCCGTGAAAAATAACCATAATTCCGTAATCATTAGCATCATACAAAATATCTTCGTACAACTTCATGGTTTCTTGTTTGTCCCCTCCAAAAAAGTCCACTTTGATACCTTTAATACCAATGCTTTTCATCCAAGCCATTTCTTTACGTCGGACAATGCTATTATCCATTTTTCCTCTAGGCGTTTGAGGCGCATCATTCCAATATCCGTTAGAATTATACCATAAATACAAACCAACACCTTTACTAGCACCATATTTTGCTAAAGCCTCTACCTTATCACGCCCAACCTGAGTATCCCAAAGGGCATCAACTAAAAGTGTTTGATAGCCTAAATCAGCACTAAAATCGATATATCTTAGTTGTTCCTCATAATTCATGCTTTTCTCCATACCAATAATCCAGCTCCAGGTTCCTTTAGTGTATTGGTATTTCTGAGAAGCTTCGTAACGAGGTTTTACTAAATCAAAAGGAACTGTTGTAGTTACAATAGGCTCTAAACTTTCGCCAACAGTAATCGTTCGCCAAGGCGTTTCGCCAGGAAGTCTAATTCCCGGAGTTGATGACCCAACACCATTGTTTTCGCCTTGCATAGGAAAACCAATAGTGTATAGACCTTTTTCATGACCAATTAATCTACTGGCGCAATAATAACTGTCAACACCTGTTTCTGAAATTAAAACCCACCCATTATTTTTAAGTTTAAAAAGACAAGGAAAAGTATAACCCTCCCCTTTTCCATTATCGCCTACTGGTGCATCAACAACATACGGAATTTCATAACTAGGCATGGTTCTCTCCCATCCTACCATCGCTTTACTTTGTGCCGAAAGAAACGAAGTAGTTCCGGCCGGGAATAAAAACCCAGATGCTTCTTCCTGAACCACTGCTGCAACCGTTGATTTTTGCGGATATACTTTATACTTAAAAGCCACATCATTGTTACTCACTCTAAAAATAATATCAATAACGGATTCTTTATTTTTTGTAAATGAAAACACGGTTTCATTAGCGATATAATGAACCTTACTTTGCTTGATATTTGGCAATTCATAAGTTTCATCAATCTTGTTTTGGATTTGCTTCTCTTTTAATTCTAAGCCTGTGCTAAAATCTCCAATATTGGTTTTTAATCCAATAGGTGAAGGTTCTAAAAACAACTTTCCTTTGTATGAAACACTATAAGTTGGTGTTCCATTATTTACAGCGAGATTTACAGTCAGTTTTCCGTCAGGGCTTGTTACAACAGCATGCTGTGCTTGTACATTGACAGCAAAAAAACTAACGAGCAAAAAACAATACAATGATTTAAGATTCATAAATAGATTTGATTTTAAAATTGAAAAGGTCATTTTTAATTTATGATTAGGTTAGAAAACCAAAAATACCAAATATTTATTAGTTTCATAACAATAAAGTGTAAATTACACACTATTTGATTTAAAACAATAAAGGGTATAAACTAAAACATAAAAAAGACAGCAATCACTGTCTTTTATGTTTCGAAAATTAAATACGTTATTTCTTTAAAACATCATTAGATGGCGCATATTTTTGTTGCCAATCACGATATTTATCCAATACTTTTTTAGGTTCATAAGTATACCAAGAATATCCGTTACGACGTTCCACACTCACCTCAGCCAGCGAATACAACAATTCACTGTTTCTGTCAGAAAACAAAGGTTTGTTGGTACCTAATTCATAATAACGTGCCCAGATAGGTGCAGCTGTCGAATCGACAACGGCTCTAACATCGTGTTTGACTGTTTTGTATTTTGATTCGAATGCGTCAATCTCAAAAGATTCAATTCGGGTGTTGTAAATTTTAGAATCTTCAAACCATTTTACAGCACTTTGTATCGATTGAATGATTCTTTCGTTTGGATTTTTGATTTTCATTAAAAACAAAACCACATCCACACTTTCGGCATTACAAATACTTGGCGGTTCAAATTTTCGAGCCCAGGCAGGAGCTAAAGTCACCTCATCATGTTGCTGACACCAGGCGGTCAATCTGCCATTATCCTTAATTTGCATGTTTAAAATACAATCGATTCCTTTATTATAAGACTGAGTTACTTTCGACTTTAATGCTGCATCTACAAAAGAAAAATTAGGATTGTTATTGACTATTTGGTCTAACAAATTGATAATTCCAATGTAAGCTCCATCGTTGAAAGTAATATATCGGCTGTAATTTTTTTCCAAAGGAAAATATTGTGGCCAACCGCCATTTGCATATTGGGCATCAATTATAAACTGAATTCCTTTTTCGCAGGCTTCTTTGTATTTTTCAATTTTAGTAGCCGTATAAACCTGAGCTAAATAATAGACATGAGTATAAGAGGTTTCATTGTCAAAAGTAGTGTGCAAAATAGCTTTGGTAGAGGCTACTTTTTCGACTTGCTCTGGAGTTAGAATCGCCTTCATATCATAATTTTTTGGCCAGCCACCATTGGCACGCTGAAAAAGAATCATATTATCGGCAATTTTAGTGTAATCGGATTCGGGATATTTTTGCTGATTAGGAACTGGATCTACTAAATTATTTGGATCTTTAATTCCGTACCAATGTCTTTCGCTATCGCCAAATGGTTTCGTAGTAATAAAATCAGCATCTTTCTTATTCGATTGGGCATTTATAAAAGCATTTGATAGCACAAATACAATTAATAACACTAAATAATTCTGGTTTTTAAAGGTCATGGTTTATAGCATTTTTAGGATTGGTTATAGCTTAGAGTCTTAAAAACTGATTTGGTTTAAGCGCTTCGGGCGAAATTTGTATTTTATAAATAGCTCCTTTAAACCAAGTCACTTTATTCATTCGTACACCAATGGAAGTTTGTCCTTCTTGAATAGGGTTAAAAGTATAATCCTTATGCAATTCCTGTTTTCCATTGACAAAAGTGGTCAGACTATTGGGTGTAACCACAAAAGCCACATGATACCATTTTTCTAAAGGATGTAATAATTCTTCGGTTGCCAAAGCCAATTTTACTCCTTTGGAAGCCACAAAACCATCAAAATACCAATTGTCATCTACCACACGAATTTCTAACAACATTCGATCGCCTGTAATTTCACCTATTTGCAAAATGCGTTGTTCAAAAACCCCATTGCTTTCGGGTTTAAAAATCATCTCGACAGTAAAAGATTCTAAACCTTTTAGTGGCATTTCTTTTAGAAACAAAGCATCGTCAATTCCATTAAAAGCAACTACATTTCCGTAAGGAGATTGAACCATTGTTGGGTTTCCTAAAATTGTAGTTTGCTCTGTTTTGTTTTCAAGTAAAGATGCAACAATCCATTCTTTCTTTTTATTCGATAAAGCATCTTTACTTTGAGCTTTAGAAACAAAAGAAAAAACCATAAAAAGCAAGACTGTAAATACCGAAGTTATTTTCATTTTTAAGGTTTTTAAGAATAGTTAAAGTGACTTTTTCTAAATGAAATCAGGGATAAAAAAATCTCCAGAATTAGCTAACTCTGGAGATCTTAATTGGTTTATTTTATGTTTAGAATTTTACAGCGCCTTTAGGAACTGATTTTCCAATGAACGTTTTCTTAGATAAATCAGTATTGGATGAAGAAGTCAATTGGATTTTTTCAGAAGCTGCTCCATTGATAGTAACTGCTTTTGGCGATGTTGAATTAAAATCAACATTTTTAAGAGACATATTTTTAACATTATAAACATCAAAAATCGCACTGTCTTTAATATCTAAAGTCGCATTTGTAATTTTAATTCCGTTGGCATCAACAATTGTAAAACCTTTATCAGCCTTCGCTTTCAAGTTAGTAATTTCGATGTTTTCCAAATTCATTTCAGGTAAACCTTGTAAAAATACTGCTTGATTTGCTCCTGCAATCGTGATGTTTTTCATCGAAATATTCTTGAACTGTGGTGTTTTTTCATCAACAGGAACACTCTTGTTTACCACTGGAGTTCCGCCTTCTTCCAGAGTTTCAGCAATCGATTTTCCTCCATAATACAAATTGAAAGAAATAGCCTGAGAAGGAATATCCGTCATGAAAATATCTGAAATAAAGATGTTTTCAACAACTCCTCCACGACCACGATTACTTTTAAAACGCAATCCAACGTCAGTCCCCATAAAAGTACAATTAGAAACGTGCATGTTTTTAACACCGCTAGACATTTCGCTACCTACAGTAACTCCACCATGACCGTGATACACAATATTGTTTCTGATAATAATATTTTCGCAAGGCACAGCGCGATCACGACCATCCTGATCTTTTCCTGATTTGATACAAATGGCATCGTCACCTACATCAAAACTAGAATTTTCTACTAAAACATTTTTACAAGATTCTACATCAAGACCGTCTCCGTTTTGAGAAAACCAAGGATTACGAACCGATACATTACGAACAATTAAATCCTCAATCATTAATGGGTGAATATTCCAGGCTGGAGAATTTTGGAACACCGGTCCGTCAAATAGTACTCTTTTACTGTTTTGAATACTTACCAATACCGGACGAAGAAAATCATGAATTTTTTCGAAATCTTCTTTAGTTTTTAAATCCGGACGTACATTTTGATCTGCACCTTTAGAAGCATTCATAAAAACTTCTGATGGATACCAGCTTGTTTTTGATTCGTTAAGCACACCACCTGAAGCAACAAATTTTTTCCATTGGCTTTCTGTAAGTTTGCTTTTTTTAACTTGTCTCCAAACTTCGCCTGAACCATCCCAAACTCCTTTTCCGGTAAAAGCAACGTTTTCTAAATTCTTACCATAAAGCGGAGAAATACAACGCCAGGTATTTAATCCTTCAAAACTAGTTTCTACTAATGGATACAAACTTTTATCTGGTGAAAATTTGATTAATGCACCTGTTTGTGCATGCAATTCAAGATTACTTTTTAGAATAATTGGCCCTGTTAACCAAATTCCGGGAGGAATAATTACTTTTCCACCGCCCTTTTTAGAAACAGCTTCAATAGCTTTAGCAAAGGCTTCTGTGTTTAAAACATCACCACCACTTACAGCGCCAAAATCTTTGATGTTTACTGAGTTATTTGGAATTACAGGTTCCTTAACAATAGCCATTTTAAATTCAATTCCTTCGTAGTTTGCATTCGAATTTGAACTTTGAGCTACACTATTTTGAGACCAGCTGGATAGCATGACAACAAAAGCAGCAAACAATAAATTTCTTGATTTATTTTTCATTCTTCTTTTTTTATGTGTTATTTTTTGAATTTAATGACGAATGTAATCGATTATCCCACAAATATATTTAAAATTAATTGATTTATGTCCAATAAGCATACCACTCTTTTCGATACTTTAATGTTAAAATTTACAATCGAAAGAAAACGGCTATTTTGATAACAAAAATTCGAGAACACATTTAGAAATTCGATAAATAAAAAAAGCCCTCTTTCCATTTCTGAAAAGAGGGCTTCGTGTTTTTAATAGTAATTCTTAATTAGTAGAACTTATACTTAAAGTTGCGGTTTTTAAACCTTTTCCAGTAACAGTTAATTCCATGTTTCCAGCTTCTTTAAGGGATTGTACTGTAACTACTAACTTTCCACTAAACAGTTTCATTGTTGGTAAATGAAATTGTTCTAAAGAAGTTGCGTCACCATTACAAGCTGCTTTATACTTTCCTTTTCCTTTTACCTTAAATTGCAATTGATTAGTAAGTGTCGGACACGGAACTCCATTTTTATCCACTACCGAAACAGTAACATAAGACAAATCTTTTCCGTCTGCTTTTATGGTTTTTCTATCAGCATCCAATACAATTTGGTATCCATTTCCAGCGGTATGAATTTCCTCTTCGGCAACTGCTTTTCCATCTTTATCAAAAGCAACTACTTTTACCGTTCCTGGTTCGTATTTGACATCCATCCACATCAAACGGTATCTGTTTTGCGGTGTTGGATTGCTCTTTTTTTGAATTCCCATGCTTTTTCCATTTACAAAAAGCTCTGCACTGTCATAATTGGTATACACAAATACTGGTGTTACCTGACCTTCACGTCCTTCCCAATTCCAGTGTGGCAAAATATGTAAAGTTTCTTTTTCGGTGTTCCAACGGCTTCTGTACAAATAGAATCTATCTTTAGGCAAACCTGCCAAATCACTGATTCCAAAATAAGAACTACGAGATGGCCAACTTTCATCATAAGGCGTAGGTTCTCCCAAATAATCAAAACCAGTCCAAACAAATTCTCCTATAACCCAAGGTTTATCATCTTGTAAAACAAAATCTTCATCAGGCACATTCGACCAGCTACAAGCTTCTAAATCATAAGAAGAACTTTGAAAATCAGGATATTGCTTGTTTTTTTCTTTTACTACAGGAAATTTATAAACTCCTCTTGAACTCACGGTAGATGCCGTTTCAGAACCTAAAATAAATCCTTGTGGGAATTTTTTAAAAGCTTCTTCATACAAATGCACACGATAATTCAATCCCGGAATGTCTAACAAGGCTCCAAAACCAGATTCCATAGTGGCTTTTACCTGATCCATACCAACTGTTACAGGTCGTGTAGGATCTTCTCTGTGGAAAATTTCCTGTAACCATTTGGCACGTTTTACTCCCGCTTCACCGTGTTGATCCGGAACTTCATTTCCAGAACTCCACATTACAATAGAAGGATGATTTCTGGTAGCGTGAACCAAATTAACAATGTCTTTTTCAGCATAAGCTTCAAAAAAACGGTTGTATCCATTTTTCACTTTTGGCTTTGCCCATTCATCAAAACTTTCAGCTAAAAACATAAAGCCCATTTCGTCACACAATTCTAATTGTTCCAATGACGGCATGTTGTGAGAGCTTCGAATAGCATTACACCCCATGTCTTTTAAAATAGTCAATTGACGGCGTAAAGCAGCCACATTTATTGCTGTTCCCAAAGGTCCTAAATCATGATGCAAACAAACTCCTTTAAATTTTCGAACCTCACCATTTAAACTAAATCCTTTATTGGCTTCGTATTTTATATCTCGAATTCCAAAACGAGTCGTAACCTCATCTTTTAATTCGTCTCCAACAAACCATTGCGAAACGGCTTTATACAAATAAGGACTTTCCGGACTCCACAACTTAGGGTTATCAACTTTAATATTTTGATCGAATTCGTTTCCGAATTTTGTAGTTGCTTTATCGGAACTTAATTTTTGTCCATTGGCATCAAAAACAGTCGTAATCAAATAACCATTTTCTCCAGTAGCCTTTGTTTTTACATTTACTTTAGCTACTTCTTTACTAATAAATGGTGTTGTAATGGAAGTTCCCCATTGATCAATATTTTCCTTGTTTTTTACAATAAGACTTACTTTTCTATACAAACCAGCACCCGGATACCAGCGTGAAGCAAAATCCTTGTTCGTTAGCTTTACAGCCAAAGTATTCTCTCCTGCATTGATAAAATCAGTTACATCAAAATAAAAATAGCTGTAGCCATAAGCCCATTCGCCTACCTTTTTCCCGTTTAAATAGATTTGTGGTTCGCTCATAGCACCTTCAAAAAGCAGAATTACTTTCTTTCCTTTCTCGGCAGCCGAAATCGAAAACTTGTTTCTGTACCAAGCCGAACCAACATGAGGTAAAGCACCTGTTCTTCCTGTTTTTTCGGAAGCTACTTTTTCGCCATTTTGAACAATAGCAACAGTCTGTTTGTCTATTTCTTTATCAAAAGGGCCATAGATTGCCCAATCGTGCGGAACTGTTACTTTTTCCCATTTAGAATCATTAAAATTAGATTGAAAAGCATTCTCAAAATCTCCTTTTTGAAACTTCCAGTTGCTATCCAATTCCCTTACGGTTCGCACCTGACCAAGGGAAATTTGTGTAATAATAAAAAAAGTAAGCAGAAAAATTCTAAATTGTGTCATCTTAGGTTTTTATGATTGGTGATTGTTAACTCTAAAATTTTATAAAAGTAGCTACTTTCTAATTGTAAATCAAAATTAGTAATTAAGTTATTTTAAGCTGTAGTTCACAGCACTAAAACAGCTGTTATCTTTCTTAATGAAATAGTATTATATTAGTGGGAAATAAAAACGGCTTATTAAAAAAATGAAAAAATATGAGTAAAATAAAATTATTGCTTTTAATATCATCTTCTATTTTTTGTTTTTGTTCCAAAAAAGAACAAAAGCCTAGCCATAAATATGAAGAAAAATCCACTTATAAGTATTTTGAATATTCATTTGAATCATCTCATTATATTAATCCAGATCATATTAATTTTTCGATACAAATAAAACCCAATGACAGTATTTATCTTAGAGATCGAAAATATTATGAACAAACAGAAAATAGCATTCGATTAAATGAAATCGAAACATACTATTTAGCAATTATAACTAAATCACAACGAAAAGAATTAAATAGCCTAATATCAAAAATTCCATTTAAAGAATACGACACAATTTATCCACAAGATTGTTACAGCACACATTATGTTACTTATATCGAAAAAAATTCCATTAAAAAATTAGTTTTTGTTAGTAATTTTGATAGATCACCAGACCAATTGGATAGCTTAAGCAAATGGTTAAATGAACTTAAAACGAATTCAAAATGGATTAAAACAAATAAAAAAATAGATTTTATAACTACAAAATATGTAACTATACCACCGCCACCACCAATGCCTGTAAAAAAATAACTAAAAAAACCCCTCTTTCCATAAGCAGAAAAGAGGGGTTTCATATTTTATAAAAAAAGCAATTAGGCTACTTTTTTCACTTTATGTCCAAAAATTCCAAAGTAAAGAATAATCAGGAAGCACACTAACGGAATCAAATAACCCGATTGAATATCATCATGATTCATATCAATCAAAGTTCCCATTCCATAAGGTAAAATCGCTCCTCCCACGATGGCCATTACTAACCACGAAGAACCTGTTTCAGTATTATTTTTTAAACCAACTATTCCTAAAGAGAAAATTGTTGGGAACATAATCGACATAAAGAACCCGATAGCTCCTAGAGCATAAATTACATAAATTCCTGTTCCGTAAATTGCTACAGCACAAAGAATAGTACTCAATGCAGCATAAATGGAAAGCAACACATAATCTTTTACATATTTCAAAAAGAAAGTTCCAATGAATCTTCCAGCTGTAAACAATGCACCATAAACTCCTAAATAGTAAGCGGCTGTTTTTTCGTCCATATTAGCACCTTGCTCCGCCATTCTAATAAAGAAACTTGTTACACAAACCTGTGCTCCTACGTAGAAAAACTGTGCTACTACAGCCCAGCTCAAATGACGGTGTTTTAAAACTGAAAAAAAACCGGGCTTTACCTCAACTTCGGTATGCTCTGGTTTCATAGATGGCAAATGCATGAAATAAAACAAAATGGCCACCAATATTAATATAGTTCCTAAAACAATATAAGGCATTTTTACTGCTGCTGCTTCCTCTGCTAAATAAGATAATTTTTCTGCTTCAGGCATAGCTGCCATTTGCTCTGGAGTAAAACTTTTTCCCGAAAGAATAAAAAGCGAACCTACAATTGGAGCTACCATTGCTGCCAAACCATTAAAGGAAGCTGCCAAATTCAATCGTTTTGAAGCCGATTCTGGTGGTCCTAAAATAGCAGCATACGGATTCGCACTCGTTTCAAGGATGGTTAATCCACAACCAATGATAAATAAGGCAACTAAAAACAATTCATAAGCCTGTGAATTCGCTGCTGGAACAAACAAAAAAGCACCAGTTGCAAAAACCAAAAGTCCAATAATAATACTGTTTTTATAACCTACTTTTTTAATAATCATTCCCGCTGGAATGGCCATTAGAAAATAAGCCAAAAACACCGAAGTATCAATCAAAGTCGATTGTCTATTATTTAATTGACAGGCTTTTTTAAGGTGCGGAATCAAAATTGAATCCAGGTTGTGAGCCATTCCCCAAAGGAAAAACAAACTCGTAATTAAAATAAAGGGCAGTACATAATTTGGTCCTTTCCCTTTTTCTGTAGGCACAGCGTGTTGATCCCCCAGCTGATTGGTTACTTGCATAAGTTTATGAATTGGTTGGTTAGTTTTTCTTTTTTACCAGTAACAAATGGTCACAAACCATCACTACTTCACCTCTTTGGTTAATAATTTCTACATGTTCTGTCACCGTTCCCATTTCTGGTCTTTTTGCTTCTCCCTTTTCTGAAATCGTAATTTCAGAATGAATGGTATCGCCTATATGAACCGGTTTTACAAAACGCATTCTATCATAACCTTTTGAAAAAGCTTCCGGATTAATTTCTGATGCTGTTAGTCCAATTCCAATTGCAAATACCATTGTCCCATGAGCAATACGTTGACCAAAAGGCTGAGTTTTGCACCATTCTTCATCCATGTGATGCGGAAAAAAATCGCCTGTATGTCCTGCATGCACTACAAAATCCGTTTCTGTAATGGTTCTTCCCAGTGTTACACGCTTTTCATTTAATTGGTACTCTTCAAAAAAAGTTGATTTGAAATACATATTTTTTAGTTTGTTAGTCCTTAGTTGTTAGTCCTTAGTAATTAGTCTATCCTTAAAAACTAAGGACTAGGGACTAAGGACTTTTTTTCGTTTTTATAAATCCATTTGTGGAATTCCACCATTTTTGTTGCTAATATAACAGGCTTCTACTACTTTCATAGTACCCAGCACATTTTCAACGCTAGCATGCAATTCGCTGTCCGAACCTTCTTTGTAGCGCATCAGGTTAGCCATCGTACCCACAAAAGCTTCCGGAAACCACGAACCTTCCAGTTGTACTTTTTTCCATTCGTATTTTCCAGCTTCATTTTGAACTGAATATTCAAAAACATCTTCCAAACCGGCTGGATAGTTCATCAACAAGCCCATTTTAGCTTTGATGGCTCCTTTAGTTCCTTCCCATTTAATGTAGCTTTCTTCATGTTCTGGTCCAAAATGATGGTCGTGATTCGTATTGATAACCGCACGCATGGTATCGCCATAATCTAAAATAATTGTCGAACGCGAAGACGATAAATCCTTCAACGGATGTCTCCAGGTTTTTGCTAAAACACTTTTTGGATCTCCAATAAACGAACGAATGCAATCCACATAATGCACACTATGGAACAAAATCTCTAATCGAGGATGTACTTTGATTAATGGGAACAATTCCCAAGGCGTATTTACAGTCACTTTGAATTCCATGTCATACAATTCGCCAATGATTCCTTCATTAATTAAATGACGCGCTGCTGCCACAAAAGGAGCAAAACGCAATTGGAAATTAATCGCACCAACTAATTTTTTTCGCTCGCAAACTTCCAGAATTCCTTTGGCTTCAGCCAAATCATTTCCCATTGGTTTCTGAATCAAAACCGCTGCGCCATCGGGTAATTGTTCTAATATTTCAATATATTGTTCTGGTAAAACCGTAATGTCATAAACAGCATTTGCAGGAGCACTTTTCACTGCATCTGCCACTGTTTCAAAAGCATGAGGAATCCCAAATTCCGTAGCCATTGCCTGAGCTTTGGCAAAAGTTCTGTTTGTAATCCCGAAAACTTCAAATCCTGCCATTTTATAAGCAGGCAAATGCGCATCTTTTACAATTCCACTAGCACCAATAATTACTATAGGTTGGTTGGTTTTTGGCAATTCGGGTTTATATGGAATTTGCATAATTATAGTATTTTTTCAATTTCAATTTGTGTGTTTTTTAATAAATCTGCCGATGGAATATTTGTTTTTAGTGCCTGCAAAACCATCTGATCTATCAGTATGGCAATATCTGGCCAAACCGTAATTTGAGGCAAAGTCAACGCATTTTCGTGCAAACTTTCTAACTTGTGGTAATAAGGAATGGTGGCGTTAATTTCGGCATCCGTCCACGTCGATTTTCTACAGCCTATTCCGCCTTCATTGGTCAATAATTTATCGCTTTCGGCAGTCGTGGCAAATCGTAAAAAATCATAGGCTAATTTTTTATTTCTACTTCCTGCTCCTATGGTGTATAACCAATAGACATTCAGCGAAGCCGTTTTTCCACCAACAGCAAAAGGCAGGGTGGTTACATCTACTTTCCCTTTTACTTTGGATTCGGCAATGACTTCGCACATTGAAGCAAAACCAAACCAGTTAATTGTCAATGCGGCTTCTCCATTGGCGAAAGCCATACCTGCTTCGACCGAACCAAAATCAGCAGACCCCGGATGAACAGCAGCGGTGTTTTTAACAATATAACGGTAATAATCTAAGGTGTCAATGGCGGCTTGTGTGTTGATATCCATTTGGTTTTCCGCATTCAATAATGAACCGCCACGAGTCCATAAATGCAAACAAAAGTCGAAAACCATATTGTGCCCATCAGGATAATTGGCAAAAATGCAGCCGTACAAATTTTCGCTTGGACGATTAAAAAAAGTTGCAATTTGCTCGAATTCTGCCCAGGTTTTAGGTGGCGCTAATTCGTAACCAAACTGCTTTTTAAAATTCTGTTTTTCTATCGGATCTTCGAATAAATCTTTTCTATAAATCAAACATTCAGGACCATCGTGAAAAGGCAAACCATAAATTCCTCCATTGATTTCTTGCAAATGCAATAAGGAATTGTGCCAGCCTTCGGGAAAATTTTGCGGAGCTTTTTTAGCAATAAAAGGCGTTAAATCCTGAACTGCATTGGCATGGGCTGCATCAAAAATCCAATCGGTATTGATGTGGGCAATATCCCAATCTCCTTTTTTCAAACCGCCTTCGCTGATGGTTTGTTCGTACAAATCATGCAGTTCCATTGGCACCATTTCGACCGAAATACTAATATCGTATTTTAAACAAAACGCATCCCAAAGTTGCTGCATGGCACTTTCAAAAGGCCCAAATTTTCTAACCGCGATTCTAAATGTTGTGTTTTCCATTATTATGTATTTTTCCATTATTCAACGGATTAAAATCCGTTGCTACAATATGTCTCGTACGACACAGCGGACTCTCACATTACGTGATAGAGCCATCGGCTCGACCCATTTTATAAGGCTGGACTTTTGTCCAGTTTAAACTAAAAACTCCTTAATAATACGTTCGTTATCCTGACCCAACTTTGGCGAACCTTTACCCGAAGTAAACAATTCCCCATCAATTCTAATAGGACATCTTGTTGTTTTATAACTATAGCCATCAAGCATTTCTACTTGCTGCACAAAGTCTAAAACCTGAAATCCTTCCTGAGCAAAAAGCTGCTCGTAGTTCAATACATTGGCACACCAAATATCAGCTGGTTCTAAAATATTCAACCAATATTCTGAATCCTGTGTTAGTAAATGTGCTGCCAAAATCGATTTGATATCGTCTCTTAAGGTAAATTTATTTTCTGGAAATTGCTTCAAATCGGCACAAGATAACAATTCTGCTAAAACAGGAATCGATCCCATAGCCAAACTCATGTACCCATTTTTAGTCTGGTAAATTCCGTAAGGTGCGCCTAAATAAGCATTGGCGTTGTTAGTTTTTGTTCTAACAGGCAATTCGCCACCATCATTAAAGAAAGTAGTAATGGTTTCAAACTGAAAATCAAACGCCGATTCCAGCATACTTACTTCAACCAAAGCGCCCACATTTTGAGTCACTTTTCGATACAAAGCCGCCAAAATCCCCTGTGCCAAATGCGCTCCCGCTAACATATCCACAATAGACAATCCCATAGGAACCGGTCCATCGTCTTCGTTTCCTGTTAGCCAGGTTAAAGCCGTTAACGATTGTAACAACAAATCCTGTCCCGGCAAATCTTTAAAAGGACTTTTTGAACCGTAACCACTTATTGAGGCATAAATCACATTCGGATTTATCTTTTGTACTTCTTCATAACTTAACCCAATGCGTTCCATAACACCTGGTCTGAAATTGTGCATTACCACATCAGCTTTTGCTAATAACTTCTTCAGTTTTACTAATTCCTCAGCTTGTTTGAAATCAATTGCGAAAGATTCTTTGTTTCTATTTATGGTATGAAAAACGGAAGATTCTCCGTTCATAATCAAATCCGAAGTATATAAGGTTCGGCAAATATCACCTGTTCCCGGTTTCTCAATTTTAATAACACGTGCACCCATATCGGCCAGACGTAAACTGGCTGAAGGCCCCGAAAGAAACTGGCTGAAATCTATTATTAAATAATCTTCTAATGGTTTCATCTTCTAATTTAAAATAGTTTTCTGTATTATTTTATTCTGCTCTCCAACTTTTGGTGCTGCTTTAGCACTGGTCAAAATTTGACCGTCTAACTGAATCGGACTTCTGGTAGTAACTATCTTTTTATTTTCTGAATTTTCGATAGTTTGTTTCATTGGCATACCAAAATCAATTTGATCCAATTCCTTATAATTCAGAACTTTCGCACACCAAACACCTTTTTGCTGCAACAATTGCAACCAATGATTTGTTGGTTTTTGAATAATTCGCGCTGCTAATAAAGTTCTGATTTCATCACGACGGGCAAACCACAAATGCTTTTCCTCATACTCTTCCAGAATAACTCCGACTAATTGACCAATATACATCAAATCACCCATAGCCAAAGACAAATAACCATCTTGAGTTTTATACACTCCATAAGGCGCACTTAAAAAAGCATGTGCACTTCCTGCAACATCACCTCTTTCCTGCAATTTTCCACCATCATTCAAGTATGAAGTAATGGCTTCAAATTGAACATCTAAAATCGATTCAATTAAAGAAACCTCAACCAAAACTCCTTTACTAGTTTTCGCTCTTTTTAATAAGGCTGCTAAAAGTCCTTGTACCAAATGATTGCCACACATGATATCAGCTGTAGATAAACCAAAAGGAACTGGACCCTGACTATTTCGTCCGCTTAACCAAGTTAAACCGGATAATGATTGTACTAATAAATCCTGCCCTGGCTTTTTAGACCAAGGTCCTGTTTCGCCATAACCCGAAACTACTCCATAAATAATTTTTGGATTGATGGCAATGGCATCGGCGAAAGCCAAACCAATTTTATCCATTACACCTGGTCTGAAATTATGTGTCATAATATCAGCCTTGGTAATTAGTTTTTTAACCAATTCTAAATCGTCCGGATTTTTAAGATCGGCTGCAAAAGAATCTTTATTTCTATTAATGGTATGAAATAACAAACTACTTTCGTCTACAAATAAGTCTTTGATACTCAATTGGCGACAAGCTTCTCCTTTTACAGGTCTTTCAATTTTGATTACTCTGGCTCCCAAATCGGCTAGTTTTAATCCCGCGGAAGGTCCTGCTAAAAATTGGCAAAACTCTAAAACCACTACGCCTTCTAAAGGCCTCATATTGTTTGGGCATTAAAGGATTTTACATACAAAGCATCCATAGCTTCAAGAACTGCTACCTCATCGCCGCCATTCATCAAATAATCACGCACTAAGTCGCCGGCATGATCTTGAAAATACATGTGTCCAGCATATCTTGGGCGCAAGAAAGCGCGCTCTAAAGCAGGCAAGGTATTCTTGAAATAATCATGAGTGATTTGGTTGATTCTATCGCTTTTCCAAGCTTGTAAATGCCCCGGCTGCCCACCATTATCAGCAAAAATATTCTGTTGAACATGCGAAGAACCAGTAAATTCAGCATATTTCAATGCTTCTGGAAGGTTTTGACTAAAAGCAGAAACAGCTAATCCTGTTCCTCCTAAAGAACTAATCATCGGTTGATTGTTCAACTTTACTAAGTCATAGAAATGAAGTAAATTTTTGCTGTAACCCATTCGGGAATAATTAGAATAACCGTAAGCAAATGGGCAATAGGCAATTTCATCTGTATTTACCATTGCTTCGTACACCTGAATTGGATTTCTGTTAAAATTAGCAGGATTCATCAACTGCGCTAATTCGCGGTGCATTTGCAAAGCTTTAATTCCTATTTCTTTTGAAATTACTTTCTCCTGAGATAGAAATGGTGCTTCGCCCAAACTGCAACAAAATGAATAAAAAGACATTAATGAATCTACTGGAATTCCAGCAAAAGCAACCAATCCTTTTTTAGCTAAAGCCAATAAATCTTCGTAAGTTTCAGGCACTTTTAATCCTTTACTTTCTAAAATATCCAAACGAGCTGCCGCCACTGGCGTAGCCGCATCGATAGGCAAAGCCCAAAGTTTGTTGTTAAAAACATAACTTTCGTATGATTTCCCTACGGTATTGACTTCCTGATCTTTTATATATTCGCTTGAAAAATGATCTGACAAAGGAACAATGGTATTAGTATGTGCACCAAAACCTGTCCATGGATGATCAATTACCAATAAATCAAATCGTTTCGCTAAATCTTCAATTGAGGCATCTGCAAATTCTTGTAAACTTCTTTTTTCCCAACTAATTTCTACATCTGGATTCAGCTCGGTAAAACGCTGAGCAGTAGCAACCATGGGCAAAAGCCCTCTTGTATGGTTCCATGTAATCCCTTTCAACTTCTTCATTTTTGTTCTATTTCTTTTAAATTGATATCGAAAGTAATGCTTTCGATATAAAAATTAATATTTTTTTATAATTCTACATCCCCACAAAAGTGAACCTGAATTCCCAGTTCTTGTAAGGCTGCAGCTTTGATTCGACACAATTTGTTGGCTTCTGTTTCGTTTTCGGCATACACGACTTGAATGTGATTCGCTTTATGACGTCCCATCATTTGGTCACGACTCACGCCTTTTAAAATAGCATTCATAATTGGCCATTGTGGCGTAGTCATATTCCATCTTCTGTCTAATTCTTCTTTTGGTAAATCGACACATTCTCCAATTCCCATATCACAATGCAATGCATCATCCATCACATAAATACGACTCCAAACAATGGAACCTGGTTTACTCACTCCTTTTACACTTCCGCCGCCTAATCTAAAATACATTTCAGGTTGTCTCTCGCTGGAAGTTCCTTCATAACCACCTACAAAATGCTCTGGTGGTGCCGCTCCACTGATCAAGAAAACCCAAACAAATCCGTCAATATTTTCATTTTTAAAATGCTCTCCGTAACGCAAATCATGTAGTGTATTTTCGCCTTTTAATCCCATAGAACGCCATAAATTATAGGTTACTAAGGCATCAATTCCGGCACATTCATCCACTTCATTAAAATGTGGTAAAGCTTCTCCGGCAAACAATTCGTTTCCTTCTTCGTCAAAAACGGGAGGTCTGTTTTGATTGTTCAATAAACCTTCGACCAAATCACTGGCAGGAACTAAATCCTTCAACCCTTGTTGGTATTGAATTCCGATAGTATCACAACCAAATTCAGCTGCAATTCGCACTGCAGCAATATACATTTTGCATTGCAATAGCGTTTGATTTTTAGTTAATTCAGTCACTTCATCCGTTCCCCAATTGAATTTCATTCCTTTATCCAGCAACCATTGTAAAACAGTTTCTGCTTCTTCATCTTTTACCGTTAGCATTTTTGCGTAAAGCGATGATTGAGATAATCTTTCTTTATAAATTCCTGTTGGATGCAACAAATGATCGGGAACAATGGCATTGAACATTCCCATACAACCTTCGTCAAAAACACCCATAATGGCTTTTTCATTTCTAAAAGCTTTCGCAAAAGCAACTCCCTTAGCCAATTCATCCGAAGGGATAAGTGATTTATCAAATGCTTTTACGTGACTGAAATCAGGTTTAACGGTAGCGGTTTGTAACCAATTTTTCAAATTACTTTTGAAAAAATCATCGCTAAAATCAATACTCCAAAGCGTGCTGTATTCCACCCCTGCCTTAGTTAAAGAACCATTCAAATTTAACATCCCCACTAATCCTGGCCATTCGCCACTCCAGTTAGCCACTGTTAAAATAGGTCCTTTATGTGTAATTAAACCCGCCAAAACATGATGCGAATATTGCCAAACACTTTCAGCAACAATTAGTGGTGCTGTTGGGTCAATGTTTTTAAAAACCTGCATTCCCATTTTCTGGCTATCAATAAAACCGTGTTGTTTTTTCTCATCATAGGCATGTGCTCTAATGATTTTTCCACCTGCTTCGGCAACAGTTTCTGATAATAATTTTTCCATTTGGGCTTGTGCTTCCCAACATACTTGATTTGCTGACAAACGTAAATCGCCACTTGCTACTAAATAGATGTTCATTTTTTAAATTATTTATAAGCAATAAAACACAAAACCAATTTGAATTCCTGTTCAAACTGTTTTGTGATATGCTATTAAGGTTTATTTATTTCTTCAAACTACCACCAGTACCTAATTAGACGGTTCTAGTGTATTTTCAAATATGCTAAAAATTAGACTTTGAGTCTTATTATTTATTTGCATCTATTTATAGGATATTATCATAAAAACATTTGTAATTGTAAAAATTACACTAATTTAGCGTAATTAATCCAAAAGCGTTGTTTATGAAGCCTTTATTTCACAAAGTTCCTACCAGCATTCAAAGTTCTTTTGAAGTGAGACACAACAAAGAACCTAATTTTGGTAAGATTTGGCACTACCATCCTGAACTAGAATTGCATTATGTAATCAAAGGCGAAGGGGTACGTTTTATTGGCGACAACATCAGTAATTTCGGCTCAGGAGAGCTTATTTTGTTAGGTGAAAACTTGCCTCATACCTGGCGTTGTCATGAAGAATATTATCAGAATAAAAAGGAATTAGATGTCGAAGCCATTGTAATTCAGTTTTTACCGGATTGTTTAGGCAAAGATTTCATACACTTACCTGAATCTTTCCAGATTCCGAAGCTTTTTGAAAAGGCAAAAAAAGGGATGATTATTCATGGTAAAACCAAAGAATTAGTAATGGAGCAAATGAAAAAAGCGCCCAATGCCAATCATATTGACAAGCTGATTATTTTATTAAATATCCTGAAATTTCTATCGGAAACAGAAGAATATACCGAAATCACAGCTTCCCATGCGTTTTATCAATCCAATGAATCGGATTCGATTCGGCTGAATAAAATATGCAGTTATACACTTTCGAATTATAAAAAAGAGATTACTTTAAAGGAAATTGCAGCTTTCAGTAACTTAAGTGTTACTTCTTTTTGCCGTTATTTTAAGCTGATGACTAAGAAAACCTATTATGATTTTTTAATAGAAATTCGCATCAGTCATGCTTGTCGATTACTGATTGAAAACAAAATTCCTACCGAAATGATTTGCTTTGAATGTGGTTTTCATAATGTATCCAATTTTTACCGCCATTTTAAAAAAGTAGCTGGAATTACTCCTATGGAATACAAGAAAAGGTATTTGTCGAATTAAGTTTAGCTAATTTTTAACCGCAAAGAGCACAAAGGTTTTCGCAAAGTTCACAAAGAAATTTTCACCATATAAGGCATATAAGTTTTTGGTTTCTAAAAAGTGTTTAAAAGTTCAAATAAGTTATTTTCATAAATGAAAATTAAAATCTGTGGTAATTCTTAAACTCAAAGATTAGAAAAAAATTAGTGAATTCGTGGCAAAAAAAAAGAATAAAATTATTAATCCGTCTGTCCAAAAAACTTCCATTGGAAATCGTATTCAGAACCAAAATTATGGTCAAAAAAGGCTCTCAACATTTTTATACAATGACCAAAATTGGGAGGAGCGGCCATTTAAAAAACAATCGAACAGACGAGTTAATAATCACTAACACTAACCAAAATATATAAACTAGAATGATAATTCACTCTGGAGAATATCGTACTCATTTTGCAGTTGATCTACTGCGTTTTTTACAATTGGAGTAAAATTACCTACTTCTCTACGTGTAAAATTAGAGATAGACAATCCTCTTTTTTGTAAAGCATATTTAGCCACAATAGGATACACATCGTGCATAACTCCCATATTAGACTCTAAAAATTGTTGCACTGCTGCTAATTCATCCGCTTTAGAAGCATCATTATAATTATCGCAAATCCAAACAATCAATTCAGGGAAAAAATTCCCTTGGATACAAGACAATCCTGCAGAACCTGCTTTTAACGATTCGATTGCATGTACCATGTAAGCATCATACAATCCAAAATCAGGATTTTTTACCACACTCAATTTCGCCTTAATCTGATTGATATCTAAGCTGGTATCTTTATGGTAAACCACTCTTCCTGTATTCACAAAATCTTCTAATTGCGTAGCCGTCAACACTCTTTTATAAGGAACGGGACATTCGTAAAAACCCGTTGGAACACCTGGTGTTAAATTCAATAACTGATGTACATTATCAACAAACACCGCATCCGAATCGTTTTCTTTAGCCAATAATCCCGAAATTAATATCACTGCATCAATTCCTGTTCCGTAAATTTTATTGGTAAAATCAGCTTGTTGCTGAATGGTTCCTTCAAAAGTTCCTGTAGCAACAATTGGCACCTGACCTGCTACTACATCCACAACGTGTTTTGTTAGTTGAAGACGTTCAGCTTCTGATAATTCAAACATTTCGCTAGACAAACAATTGGCAAATAAACCAGTAACTCCCGACTTTAAATAAAGTTCCGTAAGAGCTGTTAATGTTTTGTAATCAATGCTACCGTCATTATTAAATGGGGTTAACATTACCGGAATAAATCCTTTTTTTGAATTGTTCATCGTTTTAATTTTAGTAATTAGTAATTAGTGACTAACAATTAGTCAAGAATCACTGCTGTAATCTTTATTCTTATTTTTATTTTCTAACTTCAGTTCTCTATTTTTTAAACACAAAGCGCACTAAGATTTTCACTGCTTTCTTCCTTCTAATTTCTAACCTCTAACTTCTTAAATACTGCTTTCTAACTTCTTTCCTCTAATTCGAGTGATAATAATTCCTGTCAAAAAGATACTTAGCGTTCCTATTACAATAATCATATTGTTGTCAAATGGACTTTTCAAATATGGATAACTCACCGCAATTTTATCTGAAAGCGACATCCACAAAATGACTACTAAACCAATCGCTGTTGCAATCATGGCTTCGAGATTTTTAGATTGTCTACTCAAAATTCCGAGCAAGAACAACCCTAGCATTCCGCCAGAAAATATTCCGCTTAATTCCCACCAAATATCTAAAACACTCTTTGTTCCTATCAGCATAATTCCTACTCCCATTCCTGCAATTCCAAATACTGCTGTAGCGATATAAAGCAATCTTAAAAATTGTTTTTCGCCTAAATTAGGATTGAAATATCTTTTGTAAATATCAATGCAAAAAACCGTTGCTGTAGCATTCATTCCCGAGCTAATGGTACTCATAGCTGCCGACATAATTGCCGAAATAATCAAACCTACTAATCCTGAAGGAATTTCTTTTACCATAAACATAGGCATCACTTTATCGCCGTAATCCGATGGTTTTAATGTTTGAGCGCTCAATGAAATTTGCTCTGCCGTACTGCGAAGTGGAAGTCCTTCTGCTGCTGCTTTTAGCTTTACTCCTTCAATTAAATCCGGATTAATATGATAATAAGCAAAAAGACAAGAACCAATCACAAAAAACAACAACGAAATTGGCACATACATCACCACACAAATCCATAAAGATTTAGCTGCTTCCTTTTTAGTTGCAGCCGCGTGATAGCGTTGCACATAATTTTGGTCAATTCCAAAATTGTTCAAATTGATAAAAAAACCATATAATAAGATTACCCAAAAAGTAGGCGAAGTAAAATCTAACGAAAAAGAACCAAGACTGAATTTACTATTGGCTTGACCAATTTCGATAATCTCACTAACACCGCCTGGCACTTTATTAATGATGGTAAATAAAATTAATAGTGCTCCAAAAGTCAGCAAAACCGCCTGAATAACTTCGGTCCAAATTACTGCTTCAATTCCGCCTAAAACGGTATAAATTACAATACAAACTCCTACCACAATCATAATCGATTGCATGTCGTAACCCGTAAGTGCCTGCAAACTCAAAGCAATTCCAAAGAATATAGAACCCATTCTGGCGAGCTGTGTCAAAATAAAACAAACCACGGCATAGGTTCTTGCCCATAAGCCAAAACGCTTTTCTAAATGAGAATAAGCGGAAACTTCCTGTACATTTCTATAAAACGGAATGAATAATTTGTAGGCTATTATGGCTGCAAATGGCATGGACAAACTAAATACAAAAGCACTCCAGTTACTACCAAATGCTTTTCCTGGAACGCCTAAAAAAGTATTACTACTTAAAAAAGTAGCATACAATGACAATCCAATTGCCCAACCCGGAATGGCTCCTGAAGCCTTGGTATATTGCTCTGAACTCTTGTTCTTTCTAGAGAAATAAATTCCCACGCCCACCATTGCAACCAAATAGATTACAATAATAGCGATATCTAATAATGGTAAATTTTTCATTTATTAAAGATGGGATTTTAAATTCAATTTTGATCATCAATAAACATATCGTACAACTTATTGATGATTTTACAAATTTATCCGAAAACTACAACGATTTAATATAAAATTTTCTCAAAACATTATAGGATATTACCATAAAGTGTTTAAAATACTCTTATAAATAATTAATACGCATCTCGAATTCTGTAAACAACTCTTAATAAACAGCTTGCATTTACTAAATATTAAAATAGATTAGAAGAATTCTGAAATTTAAAATTCAGTTTAAACTTTTTCATTACCTTTAAAAACAAAGTTTAATACACAAACCATGAAAACATTTTCACTACTGTTATTTTCTTTTTTTATTTTAAGCTGTGAGGCACAGTTAAAAACGAACAATGAAATTCCGTTACAGGAAGAAGCAAAGAATTACCGTTTAGAAACCGTAGCAGACGGTATTAACAATCCATGGGGAATAGCTTTTTTACCCGATGGTTCGATGTTAGTTACAGAGAAAAGCGGTGTTTTATTTCATATTACAAAAGGCACAAAAACCGAAATTAAAAATGTTCCTGCAGTCTATAATCGCGGTCAAGGAGGTTTGCTCGATATTGTTTTGCATCCAGATTATGCTAAAAATGGCTGGATTTACATAACTTATGCTTCTACCGAAGGCGAAGGAAATGGCGGTAATACCAAACTTATTAGAGCCAAATTAGAAAACGAAAGCTTGACTCAAATAGAATCTTTATACAAATGCGAACCCAATACGACTAAAGGACAGCATTTTGGTTCGCGAATTGTTTTTGACAACCAAGGTTATTTGTATTTTTCGGCAGGAGAACGAGGCGATCATTTCGTAAATCCGCAGGACATTACCCGGGATAACGGAAAAATTTATCGTTTGAATGATGATGGAAGCATCCCAAAAGACAATCCGTTTGTGGGAAAAGAAAATGCTAAAACTGCCATTTATTGTTATGGAAACCGTAATCCACAAGGATTAGCCATTCACCCTACAACAGGTGCTATCTGGGAACACGAGCACGGTCCACAAGGCGGAGACGAAATTAATATTATCAAAAAAGCAGCTAATTACGGTTGGCCAGTGGTAACCTACGGCATTGATTATGATAATTCCACAATTAGTACGGAGCAACAAAAATCAGGAATTGAAAATCCTATTTATTATTGGGCACCTTCTATCGCTCCAAGCGGAATGACTTTTGTAACCAGCGATAAATATCCTGACTGGAAAGGCCATTTATTAGTAGGTTCATTAAAATTTCAATATTTAGAATTGGTGAAATTAGACGGTGAAAAAATCATTGGAAGACAAAAAATCGCTACTGATATTGGTCGTTTGCGTAGTGTAACACAAGGTCCTGATGGCTACATTTACATTGGAGTGGAAGGAAAAGGAATTTTAAAAATTATCCCAAATTAACCTTATAAAAATCAAATAGATGGTTACTAAATTAACTTTCGGATTTACTTTGCTGGCATCCGCATTTTTCTATTTTTCGAAAAATAATCTCGATTTTAATTCGAAAACAAATTACATTACTATAACGGAACAACAACAAACGCCATTGCAAAAAAGCATGGCTCGAGGCAAAGAAGTCTATACTGATTTTTGTATCCAATGCCATCTAGCCAACGGAAAAGGAAACGGAACTACATTTCCGCCTTTGGATGGTTCCAATTGGTTAAAAACCAAAATAACCGAAAGCATTCATGCGGTAAAATACGGCCAAAAAGGCGAAATTGTTGTCAATCAGAAAAAATTTAACTCGATTATGCCGCCCATGGGATTGAGCGATGAAGAAATTGCCGACGTAATGAACTATGTGCTAAATTCTTGGAGTAACAAGAGCAAAAAAATGATTACAACAAAAGACGTTGCTTTAGTAAAACCTTAGAAAAACAAAACAAATTTTAACAGCATAATAGCATTCAAATCCAGTAAGCACGGTATTAAATACGCTACTTTTGTATTTAATACCATTTCTCTTTATGAAAAAATATGCTTTCGCACTATTGATTAGCCCTTTTTTATTTTTTATTTTTACCAACTGCAAAAAAAGCAAATCCAACACTGAAAAAACTCCTGTAAAAGACACTATTGTAGTAAAAATAGATTCGGTTGAAAAAAAGCCAATCACAACAATTGACACCGTCGATTTCAACCAAAGAATGTTGGCGCTAAGCAACAAAGATACTACGGGCAGATGGCCGGTAAAAGCACCATATCCTTTGCCGGGTGCTTTATTGCCTTACAACCGAATCATTGCTTTTTACGGCAATTTATATTCGAAAAGAATGGGCGTTTTAGGCGAGTATCCCAGAGCCGAAATGATTGAAAAACTACAAGCAGAAGTAGCCAAATGGCAAGCTGCCGATTCAAGTGTAACCACTATTCCAGCTTTGCATTACATTGCCGTTTCTGCGCAAGCCGCTCCAGGAAAAGCAAACCGACATAATATGCGAATGCCTTTCAAACAAATCGATACGATTTTAAGTTGGGCAAAACCCATAAATGCTTTGGTTTTTTTAGACATTCAAGTGGGACATAGTACGGTTAAGGAAGAAGTAACTCAACTTGAAGAATATCTGGCTTTACCCAATGTTCATCTGGGCATTGACCCTGAATTTTCAATGAAAAACGGTGAAATTCCAGGTAAAAAAATTGGAACTATGTCTGCCGATGATATTAATGATGCGATTGCTATTTTAGCTCGAATTGTTCGTGAAAAAAAATTGACCCCAAAAATATTAGTCGTACATCGTTTTACCCAAGGTATGGTGACGAATTATAAAGCCATCAAGACCGTTCCTGAAGTTCAAATTGTAATAGACATGGACGGTTTTGGGAGTCAGGTTTTAAAACGTTCTACTTATTTAAGATACATTTACAGAGAACCCGTTCAGTTCACGGGCTTTAAATTATTTTATAAAAATGACAACTGGAACGACTGGAAAATATACACTCCAGAGCAATTATTAGAATTTACGCCAAAACCAAGTTACATTCAGTTCCAATAATTGTGAACGTATTCCAAAAATGAACCTTTTTAATTTAATCTAGCTTCTGCTAACATTTATTCGTTTTCTTATTTTTAATATTATTTTCTCAAAATCCTTGTACTCAAATGGATAAAAAGACTGTGTTCTTTATTTTTATAGTTGAGAAATCTAAAAAAATTTTAGTTTTAAAACACTAATTCTCAAAAAACATATCGGCAAAAAAAGAATGCTACATTAATTACATTATTCACAACAAAATTTAAAATACTTATCTACAAAATTGTTAAATTAGCCTAAAGACTGATGTTTTTTTAACCAAAATTAGTTTTTATTAATTTTTCAATAATTTATAGAATGGTAAATTTGACACCTAAATTAAGTCCAAAGGGATGGGATGAAATGTTTTCTAAAGACGGAGTAAGAGATTCTTACAAACAGGTCTTGCAAACATTAGAGAGTTTAAATATTGATAAGCTGAATCTAAAACAAAAACAGGCTTCGGATATTTTTATGAACCAGGGGATTACATTTACGGTTTACAGTGATGACAACCAGGGAATCGAAAGAATATTTCCTTTTGATATCATTCCCAGGATAATTACCAAAAACGAATGGATGGAAGTCGAAACTGGAATTGCCCAAAGATTAAAAGCGTTAAACCTGTTTCTGGAAGACATTTACAACGAACAATTGATTATAAAAGAAGGTATTATGCCGGCTTCGTTAATTGCTTCTTGTCCGCATTATATCCCAGAAGTTCATGGAATTAAAGTTCCGCATGACATTCACGTTCACATTGCCGGAATTGATTTAATAAGAGGCGAAAAAGGGGAATTTTATGTATTGGAAGATAATCTAAGGTGTCCCAGTGGTGTGAGTTATATGCTAGAAAACAGGGAAATTACTAAGAGAATTTTCCCAGAGATGTTTCGTGCCAATAATGTAAGTATGGTGGCCAATTATCCTATGATTTTCCATAACATTTTGATTTCGCTTTCGCCAAGAACCATCTCAAATCCTAATGTGGTTTTATTGACTCCCGGTGTTTTCAATTCGGCTTATTACGAGCATACTTTCTTAGCAAGGCAAATGGGAATTCCGCTGGTAGAAGGTCGTGATCTTGTGGTTAACAATCACAAAGTATACATGAAAACCACTTCGGGCTTGCAACAAGTAGATGTTATTTACCGACGCTTGGACGACGAATATTTAGATCCATTGGTATTCAAACCTGATAGTACACTGGGCGTTCCTGGATTAATCAGTGCTTACAAAATGGGAAATGTCGCCTTAGTAAATGCGGTTGGAAATGGCGTTGCCGATGACAAAGCCATTTATGCTTATGTGCCAGAAATGATTCGTTATTATCTTAACGAAGAACCGATTCTGAAAAATGTGCCTACATACCAAATGGAAAATAAAGAAGAACGGGAATTGGTTTTTGCCGACATGGGAAATATGGTAATCAAAGAAACCAATCAGAGTGGTGGCTACGGAATGGTAATGGGAAATAAGGCTACTGAGGAAGAACTTGATGCAGCAAAAGTGGCTATTTTAAATAATCCCCGCAATTTTATTGCCCAACCCATCATTCAGTTAAGCACCGTTCCCTGTTACATTGACGGCGAATTAAAACTACGACACGTAGATTTACGACCTTATGCTTTATGCGGTCCTAACGGAGTAACAATTGTTCCTGGCGGACTTACCCGAGTCGCACTAACAGAAGGTTCTTTGGTAGTAAATTCCTCCCAAGGCGGTGGTAGCAAGGATACCTGGATCATGAAATAAATGAAGTCGAAATTGTTTTTAAACTTTAAAAAAAATAACTATGGAAGTAAATATGCTCAGTCGCGTAGCCGACGGAATGTTTTGGCTCAACCGATACATGGAAAGAACCGATGGGATGTTGCTTACACTCAACACGCTTTATATCATGTCTTTTGACCAAGAGACTAATGATTATCAAGGATACAAACCCTTATTAAAATATTATACTGATTTATCTCCAGAGTACATTGCGGAATTTCAGCACGACACTAATTTTGTGTTGAAATATGTAATTTGTGATAACAAAAATCTCAATTCGGTTCGGAATTTAATCACTAAAGCCAGAGAAAATGCCCGGGGTTCTCAGGATAAAATTACCAAAGAACTTTGGGAACACATCAATTCAATGTACCATTACATCAATTTACCAGACTTGCCTAAAAGGCTGGAAACACCCGATGCGATTAATATTTTAGCTAAACTGAATAAGGACTTTTTACTTTATAATGGGATTTTTCATGTAACCATGCCCAGAGGATTAGGTTGGTGTTTTTCGAGTATTGGTAAACATATCGAAAGATGTTTGCAAACCATTTCGATGACACAATCGTATTATGCTCCAATTGAATACAACCTGGAAGGAAAAGAAGATTTATTGTATTGGCGAAAATTATTATTGTCTTTGTCAGGTTATGAGTTGTATCTAAAAAGCTATAGCAATATTCCACACAATCGAAAAGTAATCCAACATGTGATTTTCAATCCTGATTTTGCACATTCGGTAATTTTTACTTTAGGCCTAATCGAAACTTATTTAGAATGTGTTTTTAAAAACAATAATCTGATGGAAGCACGCACAATGCGCAATCAATTTGGACGATTAAAAAGTTATTTGGAATACACCGATTACCATCATCTGACCAATTTTCAATTAGAACAAGTGCTAAAAAACACCAAAGATCAACTGAATGATTTTTCGATGGATTTCTCTAAATTATTCTTTTCATATACCTAAAAATAAATGGCAATTTTCAACATCATCCATATTACAAGATACAAATACAATTTACCGATAAAAGAAAGTATCAACGAGATTCGTTTGTTCCCACATAACTTTGAGAATCAAGATGTGTTGCAGTACCAGCTTTTGATTTCTCAAAACCCTGATGTGGCTATTACAAAGGATTATCACGGTAATCGAGTGGGGAATTTTAACACCTTAGAAGCCCACACCGAAATGACCATTGAATCCCGAATGCTGGTTCGTGTCAATCATTCACTTAAAATTCCAGAAATAGATGATACTAAAGTCGAAGATTTGAACCTGCACAATGATATCTATTTACTGCGTCTTTGTTATCCAGAAACCATTAATAAACAAGATGAAATTAATGCTATTCTAAAAGAAATCGACTACCAGAACAAATCGATTATTGACATTGCCTTTGATTGCAGCAAATACATTTACACCAATTTTACGTATACCAAAGGAATTACTAATATTGAAACTACAGTAGATGAAATATTAGGACATAGAAAAGGTGTTTGTCAGGATTTTGCTCATGTACTTTTACAACTTTTAAGAACTGCTGGCATTCCGTCCAGATATGTAAGTGGTTATATTTGCCCTAACGAAAGCGGACTTAGAGGTGAAGGTGCAACGCACGCCTGGGTTGAAATTTACACCCCAAAACAAGGTTGGCTAGGCATTGACCCTACTAATAATATTTGGACCATGGACAACCACGTTAAACTATCCGTTGGAATTAACTTTACGGATTGTACTCCTGTAAAAGGAACTTTTAAAGGCGTTTCTAAACAAACACTTTCTGTTTTTGTTTCTATTGGATACGAAGATGGTAGGCATTTTGAAGAAATAAATGATGTAGAATTACAAAAAAACTCCATTGAATTTCAACAACAATTAGTGTATGCTGAACAACAGCAGCAGTAGTGTTTTGAAAAATCCAAACATAAAAAAAGCGAATCAGATCTGATTCGCTTTTTTTATGTTTTATATAACTGTTATCTATTTGACAACCAACCTTGTGGGTTCATATAACTTGTGTTTTGTGACAAAATAAATTTAAGTACAGTTTTACCAGTATCACCATTGGTACGAATCCTACCGATATTTTGTTTAATACTTACTTTCTCTCCTGCAGATACATTTACAGAGCTCAAACCTTGATAAACAGTAAAATAATCTCCATGCTGAATAATAACTGCTTTATTAACAGGAGATATTATCTGTACACTAGAAACTACTCCTCCAAATACAGCTCTTGCATTGGCACCGTCATTAGTGGTGATTTCTAAACCACTGTTATGAACTACCAATGTGTTGTATATTGGGTGTGGTTGATCGCCATAGCCTAATGATATAAATCCTTTTTCTACAGGCCAAGGAAGATTTCCTCTATTGGCTCTAAAATTATCGGCAATTATTTTATTCTCTGGTGTCATTTCTATTCTTGATGATGACACCGAAGTTCTAGCAACACTTTCTTTTACTTCTTTACTACCCGATTTTGATTTATCGCCTGCTGCAGCTTTGGCACGTTCTAAAGCCGCTTTCCTATTCGCTTCAGCTATGGCTTCACGAATCAAACGGTTAATTTGTGCATCAATTGTTTTTGATTCCCTTTGTTTTTTTCGAATATCAGAAACAATACGGTTTTTATCTTTTTTAATCGAATTGACTAATTTCTCTTGTTCTTGTTTTTCTTTTACAAGGGCTACTCGTTCTTTTTTGTTTTCTTCGAGTAATTTTTGTTTTGCGATTTTTTGAAGTTTTAATTTTTCATTAATACTAAGTAATTCCTTCGACTTGACATTAATTTCTTCTCCTTGCGATTTTCTAAAACTAGTGTATTGTTTTAAATATTGTGCTCTTTTGTAGGCTTGTAAAAAATTCTCAGAAGAAAGTATAAACATGGCTCTACTTTGCTCTGAACGACTTTTATAAGAATTGACAATTTTTTGAGCATAATCTTCTTTTAAGATTTTCAACTCTCTATTCAACTTATTTATTTTAAGTTGATTGCGATACATATCATCGGCTAAAAGTCGGGTTTGCTTTTCGGTAGTATTGATTAAGTTTTCTTTCAGTCTGATTTTATTTTTTTGAATCAAAAAAACGTTCATAGCTGATTTTTCCTTTGACTTGACGTTTTGCAACATCTTTTCATTCTCTCTAATTTCTCTCTGAATTTGAGCTTTTCGTTGTTCTAACTTTTCTTGCTGCGATTGACTCCACATCATAGAGGTCATGCAAACAAATAACAGACTAAGGAAATATTTTGGCATCTTAAAATTATATTTTTGCAAATTTACTTAATTATTATTCTTTTGTAACCATCTGGAACACTATATGGAAAAGAAAGTTCTTCATTGAATGAAACCGAGTTGTAATTTAAATTAATTTCTGATTTTCCTTTAGGCTGACTGGTTTTAATTTCAACACTTGATGGCAAATTAGCTTCTGTGTGGGCTACTCTTTCCGGATAAGTAATTTGGATGTTTCTATTTTCAGCCGTTTGCGTTACTTCTTGCTTGTTTACGGTAAAATCATTTGGATTAAAATAATAGCTTTTTTTAGTATTCCCATTATTCGTATCATCTAAACGGTAGAGATTATCCAGCAAAACCTGCGTGTATTTTCCTTTGTTCAAATCGTCCAAAGCTTCACCTAATAACATATTTTGAATTTTGTTGTAATCCAGATCAGTTCCTAACCATTGGCTCAAAGCGCTAAAATCGCCTTCAAAATAAGTTCCTTTTATTTTTTCGTAATAACTTACCGAAGTAGGAGTTATCGAAGCTTTTGCCATTGTAATTCCTATAAAACGAATACTGACTAAAATTTGTTCGTCTTTCTTTATTTTAACCTCGGCAGTTACATTTTGCGTTTGTTTTTCATTAGAAAATCGGGCATTGGCTTTGATGTATACTGTAGAAAACTCGCTTTTATTGCTGTAATGATTGTCAATTACTTTAGCTGTTTTCATGTTATCAACGGGTTCAGTAACTGTTGCCGATGTAGCCACTGCTTTGGGTTTACAAGAAACCATAAAAACTACCACTACTAATACTAAGAATCTATTCATCTTGTTTTTGTTTTTTTAATAATTCATTGGCTTTAGAAAAATAAAGCTCTTTTTTATTTGCATCTCCTAAACCATTATAAGCTTCTCCTAACTGAATGTTATAATTAATTTCTAACGGAATATCTTCTACTACATAATCCATGCCCATTTCTAACATTTCCTTCGCTTTTTTAAATTGTTTTAGCTGATTGTGAGCCAATCCGGCATAATAATAAAACTGTGGTTGTACTGGATAAGACGCGACCATATCAGTAGCCGTTTTTACTGTTTTTTCAAATTCAGACTGCTGGATGTAAATATCCAACAAAAGTAAATTAGTTTCTACTTCATCAAGATTATTTTTCTTAAACGAAAGTTGATAGTATTTTACCGCCTTATCAAATTGCTTTTTGTTATGGTAATATTTTCCAATTTCTTTAGCCACATTGACATTGGTATCATTATCAAAATACCCGATGGCTTTATCTAAAACGGGAGTTAGTTGTGGATTAGTATTAACGTAGATTAGAAATTCATTAAAAATGCGATGTTTTATTTTACTGTCTACTTTGGCACTTGCCAAAACAATATTCATGGCATTGATGGCTTTTTCGCTTTCATTGTTAACCAAATAACTTTTAAACAAACTCACTTGTGCCCACTCTGAACTTGGAATTTGTTTTTCTAATTGGTGTGCAATTTCAAGGACTTTTTCTAAATTGTCTTTTTTAGAATAATAATAAATCAACGAAATATAATTGGATTCTTCCTTCGGATATTTATTGATTTGATTTACTAAGTTTGCTATTTCGGCATCCTGATATTGTCCTTGTGATAAAATTTGCATTTTATAACCTTCTCGCCTGTCGGATTTACCAGCATTTTCATTCAGCTCATTGATAAGCGTCAAGGCTTCATCAAATTGACCCGTATTCATGTAGAGTGAAACTAAATCTTCTTTGAACTTAGGATCAAATAAAATGAGTTTATTAATTATTTTAACTCCATCAATATAATCCTTGGTTTCATAATCTACATCATACATTCCTATCAAAAACCATTTGTTTGTGGGATCTAAAGTACTGGCTTTTTCAAAAGAAGAATAGGCATTTTTATAGTCTTTTAAAGCTAAATAATTTTTGCCTATTTCATAATGAATTGTGGCATTATTAGGTTCAATTTTCAAACAACGTTCCAGAGCCACAATAGCTTTATCGTAATTTTCAATTCCCTTTTGCTTTAAGGCTTCAAAAAAATAATCTTTAAATTTATTGTCTTCGAGTTTAATTTCTTCGGGTTCCGTTTGTGCCCAAGACAAAGCCGAATTGCATAGCAAAACCAACATTATCAGTAAAGAAACTAACTTTTTCATTTTTGTCTAGCAAATATTAAAGAACCGAAATTTACCATTAAGAAATTAAGTTGATTAAGCTTAATAAATCTTAATTTCTTAATGGTAAATTTTTATTGTTATCGTCATTATTCCAATACGGAATAATCCCCAATACTTATACTTGTAAAATTACCATCAAAACTAGCATGATTTCCTATCATGGCATTGTCTAAATTAGCATTTTTAATGTGTGCATGCGTTTGTACCAAACTATTTTTAATACTACTATCAACAACGTGACATCCATTTCCTAAAGAAACATTTGGACCAACAGTTGCGTTAATCAAAACAACATCATCGCCTATAAAACAAGGTTCAATAATAGTCGAATTTTCTATTTTTACGGTTTTAGAAACCAAATCAACTTTGTCAGCCGCTAAAAAGCCAAGCATTCTCGAATTGGTTTCTACAGTAACATTTTTGTTTCCGCAATCCATCCATTCGCTTACTTCGCCAGTTTTGAATATTTTTCCGTTAGCCATCATGTTTTTGATACCATCGTTAATTTGGTATTCCCCCCCATTTTGGATATTATTGTCTAAAACATTTTGCAATTCTTGTTTTAAAATGGCAATGTCTTTGAAATAATAAATCCCGATAACAGCTAAATCACTCACAAATTCCTTAGGTTTTTCAACCAATTCGATAATTTCGTTTTTATCGTTTAGTTTAACTACTCCAAAGGCTTCCGGATTCTCAATTTGTTTTACCCAAATTACCGAATCAGCAGACGGATCCAATTCAAAATCAGCTCTAATTAGCGTATCGGCATAAGCAATTACTGCTGGACCAGAAAGTGAATCTTTGGCACACATAATGGCATGTCCTGTTCCCAACGCTTCATTTTGATAATAAATAGTCCCTTTTGCTCCTAATTTTTCAGCAATAGCAATTAAGTCCTGTTCTACTTTTTCGCCAAAACTTTCGTGAATAATAAAAGCTACTTCTTCAATATCCTGATTCAAAACAGCAGCAATATCTTCTACTAATCTATGAACGATGGGTTTACCGGCAACTGGGATTAATGGTTTAGGAATGGTTAATGTATGTGGACGTAGACGGGATCCTCTACCGGCCATTGGAACTATTATTTTCATGTTTTGATTGAAAGATTAAAAAATTGAATGATTGAATGATTAAAAAATCCTTCCATCATTGAATCTTTAAATTATTATTATTTTTGGTTATTTTTTTTCAATAACAGTTTTCTGCCACTGCTGGCTGAATACTGTAAACTATTTTACTCCTGTACTGCCAAAACCACCTGCTCCTCTTGAAGTTTCTGATAGTTCTTCGACTTCAGTCCATTCGGCGCGTTCGTGTTTAGCAATGATTAATTGGGCAATGCGTTCTCCATTTTGGATTTCAAAAGCCTGATTGGATAAATTAACTAAAATCACGCCTATTTCTCCACGGTAATCGGCATCAACGGTTCCTGGACTGTTGAGTACCGTGATTCCGTTTTTAAAAGCCAGTCCGCTTCTTGGTCTCACTTGCGCTTCGTAACCTATCGGCAATTCGATAAAAAGACCTGTTTTAACAATGGTTCTTTCTAATGGTTGCAACGTTATCGATTCTGTTAAATTGGCTCTTAAATCCATTCCTGCCGACGCTATGGTTTCATAGTTTGGCAAAGCATGTTGCGATTTATTGATAATATTTATTTTCATTCTTTTTATTTTTTTATTTAAGAACAAGTCAACACTTATTCTTACTGATTGTTTTTAGGCTTTAGAATATTCATCAAAGTGGTTTTCTCATTGTGGTAGATGAAATAGAGAAACAAAAGTAACAACGTAATTCCAACAAAATAATTTTCTCTAAAATAATAAAAAGAAACTACTGAGAAGAAAATAGACAAACCGAGATAACCTCCTATTTTTTTAAAATCATAGGGAATAGGATAATATTTGTTGCCAAGATAATACGAAATCAACATCATGCTGGCATAAGCAGCCAATGTTGCAATGGCTGAACCTAAGTAACTATGAGATGGAATTAATAAAAAGTTAAGTACCAAAGTAATGATGGCTCCAACAATTGAAATGTATGCGCCAATATAAGTCTTGTCAATCAATTTGTACCAAACAGAAAGATTGGTATAAATTCCTAAACAAAAATTAGCCAAAATAATTAATGGGACAACTTTCATCCCTACCCAATAGGATTCCTTTTGAAGAAGAATCAATTTGAATAAATCGGCAAAAACGATGACACTTAACATGATGAATGAACCAAAAATGACAAAATATTTGGTAACCATAGCATAAGTTTTCGGTGCATTTTTATCGGAAGCATGACTGAAAAAGAAAGGTTCTATTCCAAGCGTATAAGCCGTGCGGTACAAAACCATAAACAATCCTAATTTGTAACAAGCTCCATAAACTCCTACTTCGTCATCGGCAATATTTTTTGGTAATAATTTAGACAAAAGAATTTTATCAAATTGTTCGTTGATGGCAAAAGCGATTCCGGCAACCAAAATGGGTAATCCGTAAACCATCATTTTTCTCCACAAATTAAAATCGAATTTCCATTTCAGGAAAACATAGTCCGGAGATAACACCACAAAAGTCAATAAACTGGCAATAATATTTGCCAGGAAGATATAACCTATTTGGAAATTTTCTATGTAAAAGGAACTGATTAATCCTGTGGGATTTAATACCGATAATTTTGGTAAATATATCAAAAACAGAATGCTCAATAATAAGTTGACCAATACATTACCAATTTTAATAATGGCATACGTCATAGGTTTTTGAAAAGCTCTTAACTTAGAAAATGGAATAATGACCAAGGCGTCTAGTGCTAAAATCCAAATGGCATAGCTAATATATTGAGAGTCGATTCCAGACCAATCTGCTAATGAAGTTCGGAATAAAAGTGCTACGACTAGGAATACTACTGTGGTCCAAAAAATAGAAACCATCGAAGTTTCGACTACTGTTTGCTTATTTTCTTCTTTATTGTAAAATCTAAAAAAAGCAGTTTCCATTCCGTAAGCCAAAATCACATTGAAAAAAATCATCCAGGCAAATATTATCGTCACTTTTCCGTACTCAGCTTTTGGAAGCAAATCGGTATAAAGTGGCACTAACAAAAAACTAAACATCCTAGGCAAAACCGTAGCAAGTCCGTAAATGGCTGTTTGTTTGAAAAGATTTTTATATAAACTCAAAATGATAGATCTTAATACGAATAAACGAAAACAAAAATAACTAAATCTTTGGTTTAATCAGTGTTGGTTTTACACCTATTATAATTTCTTTTTAAAATATTTCAAAAAAAAAGTCCCGCAATTGCGAGACTTTTAAATCTATTTCGAATAAAAATATTATCCATTCAAAGCTTCTGCTCCACCAACAATCTCTAAGATCTCGTTAGTAATGGCAGCCTGACGTGCTTTGTTGTATGTTAATTTCAATTGATTTCTCAATTCAGTAGCATTATCTGTTGCTTTGTGCATTGCAGTCATACGTGCACCATGTTCTGAAGCAAATGAATCACGGATTCCTTTGTATAATTGTGTTTTTAATGATTTAGGAATCAAAGTCAAAACGATTTCTTCTTTTGATGGTTCAAAAATATAATCTGCAGCAGCAACATTTAAATCAGATTTTACAGGAGCTAATGGTAAAAATTGTTCTGTTTTAACAATTTGAGTAGCAGCATTCTTAAATTGGTTATAAATCAATTCAATTCTGTCATACTCACCACTAACAAATTTTTGAGTTAATGTATCGGCAATAGCAGCAACATTATCAAAAGTCAAGTCGTCAAAAACTGGACTTTGATTTTCAATTACAGTATTTGTTTTGCTTAAAATATCATTTCCTTTTTTACCTATAGCAAAAATATCAACTTGCTTTCCTGCATAGTATGCCGCACGACTTTTAGCTTCTTTGATTGCATTAGTATTAAATGCACCTGCTAAACCTCTATTAGAAGTTACTACAACAAGTAATACTTTTTTAATTTCACGTTGGGTAGTAAATTCTTCACCTGTTCCTCCTTCAAGAGTTGCAGAAAGACTTTGCAATAATTCCGTTAATTTTTCGGCATAAGGGCGCATGGCTGTAATTGCATCCTGAGCTTTTTTAAGCTTGGCTGCAGATACCATTTTCATCGCAGATGTGATTTGCATCGTAGATGAAACGGAAGTAATTCTATTACGGATTTCCTTTAAATTCGCCATTTTTTGTAAAAGTTTGGAGTTGGAAGATGGAAGTAGGAAGTAAGATTTTAACTTCTTACTTCCAGCTTCTAACTTCTATCTTAATTATATTTTGCTGAAACTTCTTTCGCTACAGTTTCGATTACATCTGTAATTTCATCTGTTAATTTTCCTGCTTTTAAAGCATCAAGAGTAGCTCTGTGTTTTGTGTTCAAGAATGCCAAGAAATCTTTCTCGAATTCTTTTACTTTGTTTACAGGAACATTTCTCAATAAATTTTTAGAACCAGCATAGATAATTGCTACTTGGTCTTCAACAGTATAAGGATCATTCAAACCTTGTTTTAAGATCTCAACGTTTCTTTTTCCTTTTTCAATTACGTTTAATGTAACTGCATCAAGGTCAGAACCAAATTTAGCAAACGCTTCCAATTCACGGAATTGTGCCTGATCTAATTTTAAAGTTCCAGAAACTTTTTTCATTGATTTAATTTGAGCATTACCTCCAACACGAGATACAGAAATACCTACGTTGATTGCTGGACGAACCCCAGAGTTAAACAAATCTCCATCAAGGAAAATTTGACCATCAGTAATCGAAATTACGTTTGTTGGGATATATGCAGAAACGTCACCTGCCTGAGTTTCGATAATTGGTAAAGCTGTTAACGAACCACCACCTTTAACGATTCCTTTAATAGAATCTGGTAAATCATTCATGTTTTTAGCAATTCCGTCATCAGCGATAACTTTACAAGCACGCTCTAATAAACGAGAGTGTAAGTAGAAAACGTCTCCAGGATAAGCCTCACGTCCCGGTGGTCTTCTTAATAAAAGAGAAACCTCACGGTAAGCCACAGCTTGTTTAGATAAATCGTCATAAACAATAAGAGCTGGACGACCAGAATCTCTAAAATATTCTCCAATTGCAGCACCTGCAAAAGGAGCGTAAACTTGCATTGGAGCTGGATCAGAAGCATTTGCAGCAACGATAACTGTGTAAGCCATTGCACCTTTTTCTTCTAACATATTTGCAATCCCTGCTACAGTTGACGCTTTTTGTCCAATTGCAACATAGATACAAAATACTGGTTTCCCAGCATCATAAAATTCTTTTTGATTTAAGATAGTGTCAATACAAACAGTTGATTTACCTGTTTGACGGTCACCAATAACCAACTCACGTTGTCCACGACCTACTGGGATCATAGCATCTACTGCTTTTACTCCTGTTTGTAATGGTTCAGTAACTGGTTGACGGAAAACTACTCCAGGAGCTTTTCTTTCCAAAGGCATTTCGTATAAGTCTCCACCGATTGGTCCTTTTCCATCAATTGGAAAACCAAGTGTGTTAACAACACGTCCTACCATTTGTTCTCCTACTTTAAGAGAAGCAATACGTTGTGTTCTTTTTGCAACCGAACCTTCTTTGATTCCTGTAGATGGTCCTAAAAGTACCACACCTACATTGTCTTCTTCAAGATTCAATACAATAGCCTCAAGACCATTTTCAAATTCAACTAACTCACCGTATTGAACATTTGAAAGCCCGTAAATACGAGCAATACCGTCTCCAACTTGAAGTACCGTTCCTACTTCCTCTAGCGTAGCGCCAGATTCAAAACCTTCTACTTGCTTTCTTAATATTGCTGAAATTTCAGCAGGTTTGATTTCCGCCATCTTAATTTATAATTTAGACACTTAATGTGCAATAAAACTAGTTACTTAATTCTTTTCTTAATACTTGTAATCGGTTAGCAATAGAAGCATTGTACTGCTTATCGCCTATGGTTAAAATAAATCCTCCAATGATAGCAGGATCTACAATATTTTTAATAGTTACTTTTTTATCTGACAAAGAGGTGATTTTAGCTAAAACTTTAGCTTCTAAATCAGCATCCATTGGGATAGCAGTAGTTACTTTGGCTACTTCAATACCATTAGCTTCATCGAATAAATTAGAATATGCTACTGCAATAGCTTCAAGAATTTCAAATCTTTTATTTTCGAATAATAAATGAAAGAAACCTTTACTTACGCCATTAATATTAGCAAAAACTTCCAATAATGCACTTTCTTTAACTTCAACACTTATTGTTGGACTTTGAATAAAAGCATTTAATTCAGAGTTCCCTTTGATTGTTGAAGCAATTAAAATCATATCGTTATTTACCTCACTAGCCACTCCTATTGAGTCTGCCATGCTAAGGATTGCTTTTGCGTAACGAATTGCTGCTCTTGTACCTGCCATAATATTAGTTTAGCTTTACGTCACCTAACATTTTCTCAACTAATTTAGTTTGAGCTTCAGTATTAGATAATTCGTCTTTCAATAATTTCTCTGCAATGCTCAATGATAAAGTAGAAACTTGTAATTTCAATTCAGCCATAGCTGAGTTTTTCTCACTTTCAATAGCAGCTTTAGCTTGCTCAATCATTTTTGATCCCTGAACTTGCGCTTCTGTTTTTGCATCAGCAACAATTTTCTCTTTCATTTCACGAGCTTCTTTCAACATAGCATCACGCTCTGCTCTAGCTTCGTTCAAAATTCTTTGATTATCAGCTTGAAGATCTTGCATTTCTTTTCTAGCATTTTCTGCTGATTCTAATGCATTTTTGATTCCTTGTTCTCTTTCATTAACTGCATCAAGAATAGGTTTCCAAGCGAATTTTTTCAATAATAATATTAATCCAACAAATATTAATATTTGCCAAAAAAACAAACCAAACTCAAACTGATTTATTAACTTTTCCATTATATATAATTCTAAATTTTATATTCTAAATTTAATCCAGTTGCATTGCTGCAATGTAATGTTTTAATTTTAAAAACAATAGTTACAACCAACCGTTGCAACTATCGTTTTTTGTGTTTTAATTAAGCTGCGAATAAAGCCGCGAAACCAATACCTTCAATAAGTGCAGCAGCGATAAGCATAGCTGTTTGGATTTTTCCTGAAGCTTCTGGTTGACGAGCAATAGCGTCCATTGCTGAACTACCAATTTTACCAATACCTAAACCTGCTCCGATAACGATTAATCCAGCTCCAATAATTTGTGGAATTTCCATGATATATATATTAAAAATTAAACATTCTTTTTTGAAAGTTAAATGTTATTTGTTAAAAGTTAAATGTCTAATGACTCATAACTTAAAACTCACAACTTATAACTTTTTTAGTGGTGACCTTCTTCATGATGATGCTCTTCTACAGCTGAACCAAAGTAAAGTGCAGATAACATCGTGAAAATATACGCTTGTAAAAATGCTACTAATATTTCTAGAATAGAAAGTGCAAATGATAATCCAAATGACAAACTACTTCCAATCCAGCTTTTAAAGATAAACATTAAACCAATAATACTCATCAATACAATATGTCCTGCAAAAATATTTGCATACAAACGAATCATTAATGAAAATGGTTTGATGAAAACTCCTAACAACTCAATTGGTGCTAAAATAATACGCATTGGTTTTGGCACACCCGGCATCCAGAAAATGTGTCCCCAATAATTCTTGTTAGCCGTTAAGTTTGTAATTAAGAAAGTTAAAAATGCTAATGAAAAAGTAATAGTTAAGTTACCTGTAGCATTAATTCCTAGTGGAGTTAATCCGAAGATATTTAAGAACAATACAAAAAAGAATATTGTCAATAAATAACTCATGTAGTTTTTATATTTTTTCTCACCAATGTTTGGAATCGCAATTTCGTCACGAATGTAAATTACTATTGGTTCAAAAATACGACCTACTCCAGAAGCGATTCCTCCGTTTTTAGCGTATGATTTTGCCAAGCTAGTAAAAATCCAAAACATTAATAAAGCAGCAGCAATAATTGAAACTACTGTTTTAGTAATTGAAAAGTCAATAGGACGAACATTAGTAGGGAAACCCGTTTCTTCATTCTCAGTAATTGTTCCTGAAGCATCTGTTCTATAAATTTTACCATCGTGGTGATTGATAGCATAATAGTTACCATTAGATTCTGCTACTTCTTTTCCGTGGTGGAATTTAGCAGAAGAAAAAACGTGTAGCTCATTATCCCATAAAATTACAGGTAATGGAAAACCCCAAGCTTCTCCAGTGGCATCATCTTGAGTCAACGAAAAATCGTGAGAATCCAAAACGTGGTGACCGATGAACGCTTTAATTTTAGACTTTACATCTGTTGGTTCAGCATGAGCTCCTTCATGATGTCCTTCGGCTACTACTTCGTGAGCTGCTGCTTCTTGTACATGTGCCGAATCAACTTCATGATTCGCAAAACTCATCAATGGAAGACACGCTAAAAATGTTGCTATTATAACTCTAAGTGGTCTCTTTAAAATCACCATAATTATTAAATATGTTATATTTACGTTTCTAAAATTTGGCGCAAAGGTACATTTTTTATTAATATCCAAAAGGATATAAAAATATATTTTTTTTAATGCCTTGCTAAATGTCCTGTTTTATTGCTTTTCATTTAATATTCTTATAGTTACAACGGTCTCAATTGTCAAAAAAAGAATAAAGAGTGCAAAAAAATTCATTTTCTCTGTTCTGATGTCATAATGCTTAATATCTAAAATTGGCTTCAAAAGCAAGTAGTATAGAACTATTTTGCTTGTAGTTAGTAGTAAAAAAGACATCCCTAACTGATCAAAATTACGCTCTTTTATTTTTAATAAAATCAAAATTATCATCAAAGAAAGCATGAAAAAAATGCCATACAATTGCTCTAAACTGTAATAAAAAACAGCTGAATTGATATTGAAAAAATAAAAAATTAATTTGTGTACTACATAGCCTACTATTACTGAAATCAATAAAAATAGAAATGTCTTGTAATTTTTTAAAAACATAATTGTTGTTTTGCCAAAAAAGCGCCTTAATCTGACTTATTCTTTTTCTTTATTAATTTCATTTACCTGCCTTATCACATTATATAAAGCCAGAAAAACACCCACCATAACCAGCACCTTATTGTAATAAAATTTTGGATTAGGATGATTCTCATCAAGCCAATCGCCTAAATAAGAAAACAGAAAGATAATTACTCCCATTTGAATAGGAATGTTTATCAATGCCAGCCAATTACTGGATTTATTTTTGTTGGGTTTCTTTTCCATCGGTTAAGAGCTTTACATTTTCTTTCATTTTGCATGAAGCAGTAAAATCAGCTCCAGGTTCTACTGCTAATTTTCCCACGGTGGCATCACCATGAATACTCGCCTTCGATTTTACATTTAATAATTCAGTCACTTGAATTGTTCCATTAAAATTTCCTTCAATATCCGCATTATTGCAACTAATATCTCCTGTCACACTTCCGGTAGGACCTATAACCAGTTTTCCTGTAGATTGAAAATTCCCAATCAATTCACCATCTAATCTAAAATCCGCCTTCGAAATAATATCTCCTTTTATTATCGTTCCTTCAACAATTCTATTGGTTTTTCCTAAAAGGTCTGTATACGATTTTTCTTTTTTATTAAACATGATTATTCTTTTTTTGCTTCTAAATAGGAATTTAAGTTTTTCTTAATTTGGATAATTTTATAATTTTCATTCGAAATAATTATAGCGGGAGTCTCTATTTTATAACCTGGATCTTCTTTTAAAACACTAACCACGCTTGCTGCATAATCTTGTGTTGTAATTCCCTGAATAATTATAAATCCTTCATTTTCAGCATACGAATTATAAGCTAGATTTATTTTTTGAGCATTCTCCGCTTTCATAAACTTGCTTATTTTTTCCTCAATTGCTTTTCTATCATTAATAGCATTTAATGCAACAGGATACAGTACTTTCCAATGACTTGAAGTTGTAAAATTAAAATCCATTTGTTCCAATAACGGAATTTGTTCTGCCAAAATACTATTGGCATTCTTCCCTTCTTCAGTATTTGGATATGTATTGGCAACATTTTCTAAAGCCGCTTTGTAAGCAACTAATCCTTTTTGTTTTGCAATAACGTTTGCTTTTAAAAGTTCTAGTTTTGGCACTACTTCTTCACCCGAAAATTGGTTTATCAATCCGTCAATTTTTGCCGCTACAGCATCAAATTCTTCATTGATATATTGTTCGTATAATTTTTTATAAACCACATCAGGACTTCCCTCCTCGACCACTACATTAGCATTATTTAAAATCTGGGTGTAACGCGAATTTGGATATTCTGTTACAATTTTATTCTTGATGGTTTCGGCTCTGCTTGCATCCGTAATTTGATAAATTTTATACAAATTATACAACGTAGGAAGGACTAATTTTTCTTCAGGTTTATTCCCTAATAATTGCTCTAGCTTAGTTGCAGCCAAATTATTTTCTTTGAACTTTTCCTTATAAATTATACCCAATTGATAATACGCATCATCGCGTTCTCTAGTAATACTATCAATAGCAGTGCTAGAGGTTGGCAATTGATTAATGTAAAAATCAGCTGCATATTTTGGATTGGTTTCTATCTGTTTCGAAATAGAATCTGTAGTTATTTCTTGCTGTACAATTAAAGTAGAATCTACAGCCATAGCTGCATTTGAATTAGCAGAAGAAGAAACTCTCCAATAACCGCCTGCAGTACGTTTGCCCCAATTTTTCTTAAACGCTACTTTCCCAAAAGACACCGTAGCCTGATTGTAAAAATAAAATACATTATCGGCCTGAAGACTTGTCATTGATGGCGGAGCAAAGGATGGTTTGACCGGCGCTTTTCCATTAGCCGAAACAGCTACATCCGCAGTTGTTGCCTGATTGTTTCTTTCAATATTTTTTTGTTTCTCGGCTTCTTTTTCTTCTAAAATTCTTTTGGCTTCATCTTGTTTTTTTAACTTTTCGATGTAACCGTCAAAATAAGCAATTCTTCCTGCTTCTGGTAAAGCAACCACTTTAAGAATACTGTCGTTTCTAACCGCTATCGCTTCATAGAAAATCACTTCGTCCAAATTTTTACGCACTTTTTCAATGTGAATAAACTCTCTGGTTTTAGGATTCAGTTTCACTAAAGTACTGTCGTAATATTTAGCAGCAATAGGATAACTTGCCTTTCTAAAATTCATGTCTCCAATATTTCTATAATTGGAAGCAATTAAATAATTATCATTTTTTGCGTAATCTAAAGAAGCATTGTAATATTCTAAAGCTCTTTCGTCCTTGCCTTGCTTGTCATAAAAAATTCCTACCTGATGATTTAAAATATCCAGAAACGGACGATTTTCACGATTTTCTAAAAGTTTATGGTACTTTTCGTCAAAAGCAAATTTATCACCATTTTGATAATCAAACAGCTGTGCTAGTCTCACCTGAGATTGCATCATGTATTTTCGGTCTGATTTTCGGTTCATTTTAATCACGGCTTCATAATAATCTCTTGCCTGATCATTTTGACCCATTTCCTGATACAGTTGTCCCAGAATAAAACGGTATCTGGCTTTTTCGTTATTGCGTTTGCTAAAAATGACTGCCTGTTTCAATTTGACAATGGCACTGTCTTTTTCTTCCAAATTTAAAAACGCCGATGCCAGAAGTGCATTGGCATCAGCCACAACCTGTTTTTCAGGTTTGTGTTCTTTGAGCATCTTAGTAATATTTTTAACTACTAAGGCATCGTTGCCCAAACGCATATTGGTTTTTTCACGCCAAATTTTAGCTTCATCAATTCGGCTACTGTTTGGGTATTTGTATAAAATATAATTGAAAGCGTCCAGAGCGGGAATGAATCTTTTGTCGTAATAACGGGATTTCCCTAGAAGTAAATAAGCTTCGTCTATTTGAGAATTGCGTTCTCTTCCACCAATATTCATGGAATGTTTTTGGATTGCTTTAGTAGCTTTGGTCTCCGCCAATGCAAAATCTGCATTTTTAGAAGTATCGGCAACTACAAGATCTTCATCAATTTTCATGGCTTCAATAGGTAAAATTTCCCAAAAGTCATCTTGATTACTGGCTTCAATGCCTTTAATTCCTTTGTCTAATCCTATTTGTCCGTTGTATAAAATATTGTATTTTGTACTTAAAGCATGTGAATTTCGAGCCAAAAAAGTATCATTCCTAGTAGAACAAGCTACCAAAATACACAAACACCCTAATGGAATTGAATATTTAATTCTGTTGGTTTTCAATGATTCGCTGGTTTTATCATTAAACTTTTAAAAAGTTTTTTTAGTATAATGACTGGTAAAAATACGTTTCTTTTTGAAATATAGAAATTTAAATATCTATTCTTTTCCATTGAATCATTTTACGCTATTAACTTACTGATTTTATATATTTTACAAAAAATCAAACCAATTTGTATTTTTTTATAACCTTAAAATGTTCTAATGCAATTATAACCAAATAAACAGCCATAAAAAAGTATAAACCCTTAATAAAGCAATCAAAAAAGTATAAAAAAATACTTTTATAATTATAATAACGATACAAATTGTTTAGTTTGTTTAAACCTGAATAAATCAGATAAAAATTAAAAAACGTAAAACCTAAATTTGTTTGAAAAAATCGCCCATAAATTGTTTTTATTTTTAATTTCCAGATAAAAAATAGACCTATTATGTTAGTTAAACAGATTAAAGAATTAACCGAATAAAAAACTAAATGTAAATTATAATAAACATACTCTTCAGGTTTTAACCGTGTAATAGTTGTCATTAAAATACTAAAAATAACAGCCGCAAGTAAAGAGAATTTGTATTGATTTTTAGTGATCTTAGAAAATTTTTCTTTTACTATTCTTGGAGTTGCAAATTTTCCCGAAGGTTTAATTTCTTCCAATTCTCTTTGCCATTTAAATATAGCTTTCGAAAAAGCGATATCAAAATTAGATTCTTCGGTTTCTGATTCAATATCCGTTACAATGTGATCCAGTAATTCCAGTTTAATTTCTTCATAAACCACACCTTTATCAATTAAAGTTTGGTCAATTATTGCAATTTGTTGGTTGGTTAATTTCATAGCTTGAAAATTAAAATTCTAATTTTGGATTCACTAAACTCTGCATATTTCTAATAAAATCTTGTAATTCCGAAAGTCGATTGACGGTTTCTTTTTCTCCAGATTCTGTTAGTTTATAATACTTTCGCATTCGATTATCCACTTTTTCAATTTCTACATCCAGAAAACCATCTGCTTCCAATTTATGCAAAGCAGGATACAAAGCGCCTTCGGTAATATTCAATTCTCCTTGAGTAATTGCTTTTACTTTTTGGGTAATTTCATAACCATACATCTTACCATTTTCTTCTAATAATTTCATGATAATGGTATTCAAACTTCCCTTGTATAATTGTGAATTTTTCATAATCGCTTTCATTTTGAATCACAAACATACATAAGTTTCTTATACATAACAAATTTAGGTATGAAATTTTTATCTTTTGATTTTAAGAAGCTATTCCGTTTGCTATCTTTGTCAAAAATTATATCACATGCCAAATTTTCTTAAACTCCTTATAAAAGAGGTTAGAAGAGAAACCGCCGCTGCCGTTTCAATACTTTTTAATGTTCCTGACGAATTAAAAGAAGACTATAAATTTATTGCAGGACAATACGTAAACATCCGATTAACATTAGATGGAAAAGAAATTCGTCGTGCGTATTCTATTTGCTCTTCACCTGAAAGTGGCGAATTGCGCATTGCTGTAAAAGCAGTTAAAGACGGAGCTTTTTCTCAATTTGCCAATACAAAACTAAAAGCGGGAGATGTTCTTGAAGTAGGAAAACCAGAAGGAAAATTTATTTTTGAACCAGAGGCTAACAGACAAAAAAACTATGTTGCTTTTGTTTCTGGTAGCGGAATTACACCCGTATTATCTATTTTAAAATCGGTTTTAAAAAGCGAACCAAAAAGTTCTTTTGTTTTGGTTTACGGAAATAAATCAACTGAAGAAACTATTTTTCACCAAGAATTACATGATTTGCATTTGCAATATGTAAATCGTTTGTTTGTGTATTATGTTTACAGTCAGGCTAAGGCCGATGAAGCATTGTTTGGTCGAATTGACAAATCGGTGGTAAATTATGTCATGAACAACAAACACAAGGAAATGGAATTTGAAAAATTCTACTTGTGTGGTCCTGAACAAATGATTGATGGTATTTCTACTATTTTAAAAGAGAAAAATGTAAAAGATTCGGCTATCAAGTTTGAACTTTTTACTTCTTCAGTTCATGAAAATGAAATCAAAGATTTAAGCGGACATTCTAAAATTACCATTATGGTGGATGACGAAGAAACTTCGTTTGAAATGTCTCAAAAACAAACCATTCTGGAAGCCGCTTTAAAACAAGGAATCGATGCGCCTTATTCTTGCCAGGGGGGAATTTGCAGCAGTTGTCTTTGTCGCGTAACACAAGGAAGCGCCGAAATGAAGAAAAACTCGATTTTAACCGATAAAGAAATTGCCGAAGGCTTAATCCTAAGCTGTCAAGCTCATCCAACATCTGACACGATCTATGTGGATTTTGATGATGTTTAAAAATTAAATTCTAATCCCGAAGTTTCGGGATGAAAATCCAAATTCCAATAAATAAAAACTTCTCTAAAAAGGGAAGTTTTTTTGTTTTAAGAAAGGTTGTGATTTTTCTTATATTAGCGAAATACTTTTAACATAGTAGAAAATAAAATAAGTCTAAACAAAACTTATGAAACGACAAAACTACATATTAAATATTAATAGTCCTTGTAATCAGGATTGGAATTCAATGACAAAAAGTAACACAGGAAAATTCTGTGCAAATTGTTCAAAAACAGTAGTTGACTTGACTTTGCTGACAGATCATGAAATCATTAAAATTGTTGAACAAACACCAAATAAACTTTGCGTACGTTTGAATCAACAACAAATGAATCGATTTTTAGAAACTAAACAACAAACTAATAATTTAAAACGATATAAAACACTTACTGGACTTTTATTATTAAC
>NZ_JBCFQK010000009.1:0-130837 GCF_041729735.1 Flavobacterium magnesitis
GGGCATTCGGATTTTAATTTCGTTCTGTACGGACAGCTCGCGAGCTGTCCCTATTGATTATACCCAAAACGCTTCAACATATTAGCGTTGCTTCTCCAGTTTTTATTCACTTTCACCACCAGCTCGATGTGAATTTGTTTTCCGAAGAATTTCTCTAAATCGGCACGAGCCTCAGTACCTACTTTTTTCAAAGCAGCTCCTTTGTGACCAATGATAATTCCTTTTTGCGTCTCTCTTTCTACCATAATAATAGAACGAATACGGATAATATTTTCGTCTTCAAAAAATTCTTCTGTAACAATTTCCACTGCATACGGAATCTCTTTGCTGTAGTTCAACAAGATTTTCTCACGAATGGTTTCGTTTACAAAAAAACGTTCTGGTTTATCCGTCAGTTGATCTTTTGGATAATAGGCTGGTGATTCTGGCAATAAGGAAATGATTCTTTGGAAAACTTCCGGCACATTAAAATTCTGCAAAGCCGAAATTGGAAAAATTTCTGCATTTGGTACTTTCTCTGTCCAGAAAGCTACTTGTTCCTCTAATTGTTCCTGATTTGAATTGTCAATTTTGTTTAACAACAGCAAAACAGGAATTTTAGAATGGATAATTTTATTAAAAAAAGCTTCGTCTTTTAAGTCCTGCTCTCCTATTTCGACCATGTAAATCAAAATATCAGCATCTTCAAAAGCCGATTTTACAAAGTTCATCATCGACTCCTGCATTTCGTAAGCCGGTTTGATGATTCCTGGAGTATCCGATAAAATCAATTGAAAATCGTCACCATTTACAATTCCCAGAATACGGTGACGGGTTGTTTGTGCTTTTGAAGTAATGATTGATAATCTTTCGCCAACGAAAGCGTTCATCAAGGTGGATTTCCCAACGTTTGGATTTCCAATGATATTTACAAAACCTGCTTTATGTGTCATAATGTGTGTAATTTGAATCAAGTGAAGTGTCGATTTTTACCCGATAATTTGAATTCGGTTTAATTTCGAATTCATAAAAAAACCTCAATGCGGTACTGAGGTCAACTCCTTTATTTCTTGATGTTTCGGGCACAAAGGTACGATGGAATCCAATAGCTTCCATAAGAATTACTTACTTTTTTACAAACTCTGAAAACCTAGAAACTGATTTCTAGGTTTTTACACCCAAAAAACGACTGTTTTGATTTTGAAACTATTCTATTTTGCAAAAAAAAGACAGCCTCTAAAAAGACAGCCTCTAAACTATACTACCAAAAAAATAATTTTTGTTTTTTTGTTTAACCAATATTAAGCTTCATCTTTTGTATTACGAACCAGACTAACGCCCGTCATAAAAATTATAAAACCAAGTACCCCGTAAACGGTAAGTAAAATTGCTTCATTTACATCTCCAGATTTTTTTATAAAAACCACAGTTGTACAAATAAGACCAGCTATTCCAAGAATGGTGAGCAAAGCTCCAAAAGTTCTTTTTAAACTCATAACGTTTAATTTAATGGTTGTTTTATAAGACAACTTACTAAAGAATTTGTTTTACAATCATAAAAACCTAGAAAATTATCTTGTCCTTTTTCTGCTTTTTTATCCTGAAAATTTTGAATTTATTTTCAAATAATAGCCTAACAAAGATGTTTCAAAATACTTTAAAAAACATTATATAATTATTTTGAAGTGTTATATTATTTACATCCTTTAGAATACCTGATAATTTAATTATACAACTATAACTAAATCAATAGAATGGGCTTGAGACGAGATTTTTTTAGAATAGGTATTGGATATGTCGAATTTATATGTATCTTTGCACCCGAAACATCGCGGGATAGAGCAGTAGGCAGCTCGTCGGGCTCATAACCCGAAGGTCACAGGTTCGAGTCCTGTTCCCGCTACTAAGGTAGCCTTATTGAGATTACAAAACGCACATCGCGGGATAGAGCAGTAGGCAGCTCGTCGGGCTCATAACCCGAAGGTCACAGGTTCGAGTCCTGTTCCCGCTACTAGAAAGCTTCAGAGAAATCTGGAGCTTTTTTTATGGAATAAAACTAAAAAAACTCACATCAACCACTCCAGAATACTAAAAAATTCTTCATAGAGATATGTAGGGTTCAATACTAAATGTTGTGGAGAAACATAAAAAATACGCTCTAATTATTTTTACCGCAGAGAACGCAAAGATTTTTATCTAAGAATGGCTTCTAAAAGCACAAAGTTCGCAAAGCTAAGACAATACAAAGCTTTGCGAACTTTGGCTTTTTATAAAAGCTAAGGGTAAAACTTAGCGTTCTCTGCGGTAATTTTTTTTCTAAGTCCACAGGTTTTTGTGTTGATTCATATCTAGTTTGTCAAGTCATCACCCACCTTAACCTATAAGAGCCTGTTTAAATTTATTTAAAAAAAAGAAAATTTCTTTTTCCCCGTCCCTAAAGGGTGGAAAATTTCTTAAAAATTCATCAAAATTACACCCTTTAGGGATAGGGGAAATTAATTTTGATGAATTTTAAACAGGCTCTTATTAAAAAAAATCTTTTCCCTATTCCTAAAAGGAAAATTTCTTAAAATAAAATTTAACAAAAGCATCATACACATAAGGAATAGAATTTAGAAAGCAGTTTATAGCTTTGCAAAAACCTAAAATTCACCAACAATAATTAATTTACCATCAATGAAAAATAAAATAATAGCATTAGTATTATTATTGTTCATAGTACAAATTAAGGCTCAAAACTTAAAAGTAATGACTTATAATATTCGTCTCGACGTGGCTTCTGATGGAGAAAACAGTTGGTCTCATCGCAAAGATTACTTTAATTCTCAAATTCAGTTTTACGAACCAGATGTGTTTGGAATTCAAGAAGCGACCCCAAATCAGGTTATTGATATTGCCACAGCACTTCCTGAATATAATTATGTGGGAATAGGACGAGAAGAAGAAGGAAAGGGAGAATCTTCAAATATATTTTATAAAAAAGAACATTTAAAAATACATAGTAGTGCTACTTTTTGGCTTTCCGAAACACCAAATAAAATTTCCAGAGGCTGGGATGCTGCATGCAATCGGGTATGTACGTATGCATTGTTTGAAGATCAAAAAAACAAACAAATGTTTTGGGTTTTTAATACGCATTTAGACCACATGGGAGAAGAAGCCAGAACAAAGGGAATTGAGTTAATTCTACATAAAATGAAAGAGTTAAACACAAAAAATTATCCTGTTATTTTTATGGGTGATTTTAATTTGGAACCTAGTTCAGAAAGGATTATTGCCTTAAAAAAAGTAATGAATGATACTAGAGATTTTTCAGAAAATAAACCTTTTGGACCTTCGGGTACGTTTAATAATTTTAAGCATAATGAGCCTGTAACACTATTATTAGATTATATTTTCATCTCGCAACAAAACACATTTAAAGTGAAAAAATTTGCAGTATTGAGTGATTCGAAAGACTTAAAATACCCTTCAGATCATCTACCGGTTTACACTGAATTAAGTTATAAGTAGACCCTGTTTAAAATTCATCAAAATTAATTTCCCCAAACCCTAAAGGGTGTAATTTTGATGAATTTTTAAGAAATTTTCCACCCTTTAGGGACGGGGAAAAAGAAAATTTATAAAAATAAATAAATTTAAACAGGCTCTTAATATTCAAATTTAATTCGTTAAAATCATTAATAAATAAATCCAATAAAACATACTGTTAGAACTACTAAAAAAAGCTCCAGATTACTCTGAAGCTTTTTTACTATACGGGCAAGATTTGATTTCGTATAAATTATTGTAGGTTGATTACCAATCTAATTTCACTAAGGCTACCGCCTGACGTTCTAATTGTACAGGCAAAATAGTTTTACCCGAAGTTATTTTTATTTTCTTTGTCGAAATACTCTTTAATTTCCCCGATTCTTCTAATGTATTTATTTGCTGCGGCGTAGGATTTTGAGGCGAACCCATTTTTTTCCAAACCTCATACGAATTACTATTTTCCTTGTCGATTATATAAACGGTAAGATTTACCTTTTTTACAGGAATATTTTCAATAGTTACATTTGCCGTTTCAGTTACTCCTGGTTTATCATCATCATGGTAATTCCAAACCATTATCGCCGCTGATTTTTTATCTTTAGTTGCCAAAACGCCAATATCGGACTGCGCTCCACGAACACTCGATTTAATTACTTCTTCCAAAGGATACATACGATTGCTTTCTGCCGCTAGACGAGTACCAGTCATCATACCAAACATTCTAAAAACATTCAGAACTGGTTTATCGACGCCATTGGTAGCCAAATCTCTAAAGCCATAAAACCACGGCTGATTTTCAAATTCAAATGACCAGGATACGGCTCCAAGAAAATTAGCCTTTGTTTTGTCTGCCAATAAATACTTCCTGGCAAAACTTGCTGCGGTATAGCTGGAATACATGGTTCCGTTTCGATACGCATTTTCTGGATTTGTAGCCATTCCACAAGCCGCACAACCTTCCGGATCAGACTCGCCTATTATCAGCGGTAGCTCTTTGGTTTCTGGATAAGACATCGCCATGTTGAATCCTGTTTGAATATCATTCAGTTGTGGTGCCATATTCATTCTTACAGCGCCATCCACTAATTTCGGTGAACCTTTAGCATGAAAAAGTATGGCATCCATTGGCGAACCTATTTTACCTGTAGCATAATTAGTTCCGCTGATGCAATGTTTTATAAAATCATTGGTCCATTTCCTGAGCTCCTTTGCTTCGTGTTCCTGCGATATTGATACCACCAATTTTTGCTGTAGGCAAGGCTCTTTTTAAACCATCGGCAGCATAATCATACAATTTATAGAATTCTTCGCGGGTTCCTTTCCAGTAGTGTCCGTTTGGTTCGTTCCAAACTTCCCAATACCAGCTTTCCACTTCTTTTTGACCATAGCGCTCTACGGAATGTTTAACCCATTCGTACACCAGATTACGCCATTTATCATAATCCTTTGGCGGATAAGCCCAACCCGTAATAATATCAGTGTAAGGATCACCAGGTTTCCAGTAATGACGGTAAGGTGTAGGATGTGTAGAAAGCGCTTCGGGCATAAAGCCTATTTGTGCCAAGGGTTTCATCCCACGCGAAACATAAGTATCAAAAATACTATCTACAATTCTCCAGTTGTAAATAGGATTACCATTAGCATCTTCGGTATAAGCATTTGTTGACCCCCATTTTAGAGCCGCAACCCCATCACCACTCACTAGCAAACTATGCGCTCGCACATAAACCGGCACGGGACTTAATTCGGCAATTTCGCTAAGGAGTTTTTTTCCATCTTTCATATAGGTATAATTAGGCTCATCGTAGCCAAACCATGCCCATACGGGTTTCATAGGTCCAATTTCTTTGGTAAGATCTACCTTAATTTCAGGATTTTGAGCGTGCAATGTTGCTGCTGCATATAAGCTCAAAATAACAGACAGGCAACGTTTTAGTGGTTTATACATAGGTTGGTTTATTGCTTACGGAATTTCCGTAAAGTTTACAACTATACAATAGGTTTACTATTGTTCAACAAAGTTGATAAAAAATAATTAGATATCATTATAATCAGTATCTTTATTTTCGAATTTAATTTTTGGCGCAAAAAATAGTTAGCTTCGACAATTATAAAATTTAATTGTCCTTTATTTGTGGCAAAAATGAGTTTAGAGACTGTTTAAAATTCATCAAAATTAATTTCCCCAACCCCTAAAGGGTATAATTTCGATGAATTTTAAGAATTTATTCACCTTTTAAAAACTAGAAAAAAGAAATTTCTTTTTAAACAGAAAATTAGACAAACTATTTGAATACTGGCATTTTGGAAAACGAAAAAGCACAAACTAAAGTCAACACAGACAACAATCTTGAAGTAGGCGAAAGAATACGCCTATTGCGTATCAATCAAAAACGCACTTTACAGGAAGTGGCAGACAGCTGCGACTTATCTAAAAGCATGATTTCTAAGATCGAAAACAACAAAACCATACCATCAGTAGCTACTTTGGTAAAAATTGCTTCAACATTAGGCACTACTATATCGGGTTTATTAGAACAGGACGGATGGAATAAAGCTATTGTTACCAGCCGTAAAGAAGCGGTTGAAAAATTGGTTAAAACCGAAAAAGGCTATTTGATATTTCCTTATGCATCCGAATACCACCAAAAAAAGATGCAACCTTTTTTATTTGTTGCCCGAAAAGGCGAAGTTATTCCACACCAATTATCACACGATGGAGAAGAGTTTGTTTTTGTGGTAGAAGGCGAAATGAGAATGCAAGTTGGCGATACCGAATATATTCTAAAAACAGGTGACAGTCTGTACTTTAACGCCTTACAAAAACACGGAATTATTCCCATAACTGATGAAGTTAGCTATATTGATATTTTTGTTTGATTATTGAATTTAAATAATCAGAATGAAATAATGTCGTTTTTTTAACCACATAAGTCATATAAGTTTTTTTGTCTTTTTCTAAGTATCTTCTTTAATAACAAATTAGACCATATAAGGCATGGCGGTGTTTTATATGACAATAAATTATTCTTATTAGTTATCTTTAGTAATCAAAAAAACAGCCGCAAAATTGATCCTGTGGCTGTTTTTAGTTTTAAAAATTAGCAAACTACAATTCGTACCATTCTTTTTCAGAGGATTTTGAATTGCTTCCTAAAATATTTTTAAGCGTGTATCTTTCGGCTTCTGATTTTTTTAATTGATGTGTCCACGATGCTCTTTCTTTTGGTTTAAAGCCTTCGCCTGTACATTCATATTCTGCAAAAAAAGTAGTTTTTTCATTGTCTGAATCCCCCCAATTATCCCATGCTTGCGGAGCTATTTGTTTAGGCAATTCACATTTTATAAATACTGATTTTGCCCAGGCTCTCCACGGACGTCCAAGATACATTTTGTCTACTTCATTAGTCACACTAACTTTACAATCTATAAAAACGAAACCAAATTCTTTGTCTTTTGGCGTATTTGGAGCTGTAATATAAGAATTGGCTTTGCACAAAAGTGTACAATTTTTAAAAACAGCGGTTGCTGGTCCAAAAATAAAATCAGTAGTTCCTTCGATATGACAGTCTACAAAATATTGTCTTGCATATTCGCCTCCATGATAGATGGTATCCTGATTTCCTAAGAATTTACAATTCTTAAAAACAGCTTTATCAGCATCAACATACAAAGCAACTGCCTGTCCTACTCTGCCGGCAGCATTTTCGAAAGTAATATTCTCCGCTTTGAATCGGTTTCCGGAAATTTTCACGGTATAAGAATCAAAAGTTCCCATTTTCCCCCTGCCCGAATAATCGTTAAAACTAATGATAGTTTTATCAACGCTTTCACCAATAAAAGTTACATCGGTATTATTAGCCGACAATTCTATCTTTTCATTGTAAACTCCATTTTTAATATACAAAATAATTGGAGCTAAAGGAAATTTTCGCATCGCATCTATGGCATCCTGAATGTATTTGAATTCGCCGCTACCGTCTTTAGCAACAGTAAATTGGTATTTGTATTTTTCAGGATTTGATGTTTGTGCAAAAAAGAATTGGGTAGTAAATAGAAAAAATAAAATGTATTTTAGTCTGATTGTATTTTTCATAGAAAACAGTTTTTATTAATTTTTAATCGTAGCGTTTATTTCTTTCATCCCTTCAAAAACAAGTCGGGCTACCTCAATTGCTCCTTTGGTTTGAAAATGGGTATTGTCTTTTTGTCCGTCTGGATAAGCTTCGTATTTGCCTGCCGGGAAATTCATAAAATAATTTTCAGTAACAAAAGACTCTCCTTTTTTAGTAAAGAAATCCATTGACTTTTTATTCAAATCGATGCATTTCACGTTCAATTCTTGTGCCACATCCTTTGCTGCCTGATCGTACAATCCGTGAACATTTTGAAGTTTTCCATCTTTCCAAGGATAATTTCTAGCCACTGGAGTTAAGATAATTGGAACAGCTCCTTTTGATCTGGTTTGGCTGACAAATAATCTTAAAAACTCTTTATAGCCTTCAATAGTAACATACCTTTCGGTCATGTTTTCGGCAGCATCGTTGTGTCCAAATTGCATCAAAACCAAATCATCTTTTTTAAGATTTTCATATACTGCCCGCCATCTTCCTTCCTGAAAAAATGTTCGTGTACTGCGACCGCCACGAGCCCGGTCATCTACAAAAGCACTGTCTGTTTTAATTAATTTATTCACTTTTTGCAGACTATCTTTCACTAAATATTGCTGAAAAACCTGTCCCCATCCTGTAACCGGATATCTGGTTTTCATATACTCTTTGCCTGGCTCATAATTATTAGCATAATCTGCCATAGTCGAATCGCCAACTAAATAAACTGTTACGTGCTTTTTTTGTACACCGAAAGCCATTATACAACTAGCTATCACACAAACTGCAGGAATTATAAATTTTATTCTCATATTTATTTATTAAAAACTTTAATTAAAAAATTATTGATGTAATTCACTGTGGGATCAACCCAGGGATTAAACAACCAGAATGTATGGAGCTGGATGTCAAACTTGTACACTTCGGTATATATTCCCCAATCTTTCATCATTCCAATTAACTCATCCTGACCAGCATGAAATCTTGGAAAACCGCTATTGACAAACAAGATTGGACATGATTTTTCATTAGCCCAAAAAATGGGAGAAGCATCTTTCCAAATTTCTGGTTTTTCATAAAAAGTGCCTCCCAGCCATTGTACATCTGGTGAATCTGGACCTCGTTTTAGATTAAGGGACAAAGGTGCCATAAAATCGACTACTCCATCCAAATCTACGATAGCTTGTATGTCACTCGAAAAACCTAAATTCCCCTGATTTCCTTCCTTGGCTTCTACTCCGTTTGTGAGTCCAACTAGTAAAGCCAATTGTCCACCGGCAGAACAACCTGAAATAGCAATTTTATTGGGATCAATTCCATACTTATCTGCATTGGCACGTACCCATCTCACTGCCGATTTGATATTAAAAACTGCTGCTGGATATTGGGCTTCCTGCAACAATTGGTATTCCACACAAACGGTTACAATTCCTTTGGCTGCTAATTTTTGAGCCATTGGTACTTGTAATGCTTTATCTCCCGCTCTCCATCCTCCGCCATGAACCATGATTAAAGCAGGATATTTTCCTTTTTTCTTTGGCGAAAACACATCAACATGCAAATCTCGATCTCCAAAAGGAGTGTCTTTTAATGTGGTATAAACCAAATTCCTGCTTTCATTTACATTTTCTGGTAATACATCTTTGGCGGGTGTTATTTGCGGAAAATTTTTCAGGTATTTTTTGTATTCATTTTTTATCGTAAAAGAGGTGTCTTTTGGAATCTTAATTATATTCTGTTGTGCTTTTGCATAAAAAGAAACAAAAAGAATCACGCAAAATACATTTTTAAAAAAGGGCTTCATATTGAAATTTTATTTATTAAACACTTTAGTCAAAAAATGGTCTATATATTGAATTGTGGGATCAAACCAAGGTTCATACAAACAAAATGAATGCGGCGCTCCTTCAAATTCTTTCACTTCCGAATAGATTCCGTTTTTATCTAAAACCTGGATATAATCTTCCCGACCTGCATGCATCCAGGGTACAGCACTATTGACAAAAAGCGTGGGCGGTGTTTGAGCACTTACATAACTTAGCGGAGATGCGGCTTCCCATAATTTTGGATTTTCTGCTTTCGAATAACCAAACCAATAAGTTCCTGCTGAAATTCCTTTGCTATCATCACCTTCTCTACCATCCGGATGTACAAAAGATAAAGTTCCATCAATATCTACGACTGCATTGGCATTCGATTTTGCTTCTAAATTACATGAAGTTCCTTCAAATAATGGCATATTTCCCGTTGTTCCCATAAAAGAAGCCATTTCGCCTCCGGCAGAAAAACCTAAAACAGTAATTTTATTTGGATCAAAATTATAAGCTGTGGCATTTTCCCGAACCCAACGAATCACTGCTTTTATATCATAAATAGCTGCCGGAAAAAGTGCTTCGGTAGAAAGACGGTATTCTGGTGTAAAACACACATAACCCAAACTGTCTAATTTTTGCGCCATAGGATAATGCTGTTCTCGACTTCCTGTACGCCAGCCACCACCGTGAATAATGATGATTGCTATTCGTTTCGAATTTGCTTTTTCTGTATTGTAAAAAGCATCGAGATTCAATTTCCGTTTCTCTGTTTCACAATAAGTAATATTGCGCTTTTCTTTAACCGAATTAAAATGAAACTCCGGAACAATCTTGATCGACGGATGCAATTTTACATCATATTTAAAAGCACTTTTAGTAGAATAAGAAGTATCTCTAACTCCTGTTACTCCTTTATAAGATTGACTAAAACTATTGCCCAGAGATAGTACTGAAACAAAAATTAAAGCCAATTTAAATCTAATTGTTACATTGGTAAAAGACATAATACTCATATTGATTCTAAAAAAATTAAGAAAAAAACCCATGTATTTTTAGAAAAAATCTAGTCTTACATGGGTTTAACCAACTATTTATTAACCAATTTATTTTTTAATTTGCTGGGTATCCATCATTTTGGTTTAACTTTGGATTTGCTGTTCGCTGTTCAGTAGGTATTGGATATAAACCTCTAAAAGTAGCTGTTGGAGTCGTTTTGAATGCCCAGGTTCCTGTAAAATAAGTACCAAAACGAATCATATCTCTTCTACGATGTCCTTCCCAAATCAATTCTCTTGCTCTTTCGTCTTCAATATTTTTCAGTGTTAAACTGGTAAGAAGCGAAGCCTCACTTCTATCTCTTACTTGATTCACTAAATTCAGTGGTGTATCAGCTATTGTTGTTGTCCCACCTCTAAATAAGGCTTCGGCTTTGATTAACAAAATATCAGCATAACGCATTAAAACCAAATCATTATCTCCATTAAAACCTGACCAGGAAGTACCTACAGGAGTATATTTCAATACTTTGTACCCTTCATTATCCTCAGCACTTACTAAATCCTGTACTGCAATTATATTCAATTGTGTTCCATTTGGATAAGCCAAAGGTGTCACACCGTCTAAATAAAACTGTGGTCCATGTTGAATTAATGTCTTACGAATGTCCTGATTTTGATATCGATCCAAAGCTTCCTGATATGTACTGTATCCATTAGCAGGCGTAAAAGGCAAATTGTATTTTAATTTATCCAAGCCGTTTTGCGTGTACAAAATAAACTGATTGTTTCCCGCATTCTGTGCTGGTGCAATGGAGAAAGAGGAAATTATTTCTGTTGAATTCTGCTCATTAGTCGACTTGAAATTATCTACTACCGCTGCTTCCAATGAATATTTATTTGTACCAATAATTTTATCACACATGGCTGCTGCTTCAGTCCATTTAGGAGTTCCCGTATATACTTCAGCATTCAAATACATGGTCGCCAAAGCACCATAAATAGCTTCTTTTGTAAACCTTGGATAATAACTTGCTTTATTTACATCAGTAATTGAAGGTAAATCTTCGATAGCTGCTAACATTTCTGTTTCGATAAAAGCAAATATTTCAGCTCTGGGAGTCGTTCCTGGCAAATTATTAGGATCAATTCTTGCTACAGTAACTAATGGTACATTTCCCCAAAAATCCATTGCATAAAAATAACCATAAGCACGTAATGCTTTTACCTCAGCAATTAATCCTTTTAGATTAGCACTATTAGGAGAAGCCTGCAAACTTTCTAAAACAGCATTAGCCGTTCCAATTTCCTGAAAAATATTTTTCCAGGCTCTTCCACAGGTAGCATTTTCTGGTGTTACCGTATGCGTTATAATTTCAATTTGGTTTTGGTCAAACCATCCACCGCTCGCTCTTCCTGGAACTATGAACTCATCGGTTCCAAATTCGGCTATACGCCAAGGATCACCAATATGAGCTACTTGCGATAAAGATTGGTACACTCCCACTACAGAAGAAAGGGCTTCTGCTTCATTGTTGTAATAAGTATCAGGTGATAAACTCCCGAATGTTTCTTCGTCCAAATTAGTGCATCCTGGTAAAAGTGAAACAACAAATGAACACCAAATTAATTTGATTATATATTTTTTCATAATAGTATTATTTTTAATTGAAGTTTAGTTTAGAAGGTCACGCTTAATCCCATACTCACTGTTTTAGCTTTTGGATAAGCCAGATAATCCACCCCGATAGGAGCAATTCCTGAACCTGAAACATCTGAATTAACCTCTGGATCTAAACCAGAATATTTAGTAAACAACAATAAATTTTGTCCTGTAACAAACAATCTTGCATTAGAGATGGCAGGTAAATTTTTAAGATTGATATCATATCCTAAAGTCACATTATCCAATCTCACAAAAGAGCCATCTTCGATCCATCTTGAAGAATATTGTTTAGGCTGTGTTCTTAAAACACCGCTAGTAAGCGCTTCTTTAAGTACATTTCGACCAGGAAGATTACTTAAATATCCTAAATTGTTTGCCGTTAAGTTGAATACATCATTACCTACTGATCCTCTAAAATTAAATCCTAATGAAAACCTTTTGTAGTTTAACGAGTTGGTAATACCAAAAGTAAAATCAGGTTGTGCTGAACCAATCACTTTCATTTCAGTATCGATAATTTCGACACCATCTTCAATGCCTATAAATTCTCTTCCGTAGAAAGTTCCCATAGGCAATCCTGGTTTAATTAACTGCGCATAAATACCCGCTGTCAAACCTTGTCCCTGCAACGGAGCAACCTGTATATTATCTCCTTGGTACAAACTATTAGAAAGACTCAATACTTTGTTTCTGTTTCTACTGTAGTTAATAGAAGTACTCCATGAAAAGTCAGATTTTTTAATAATATCAGCAGTTATTTCTAACTCAATTCCTTTGTTTTGTACGCTTCCTACGTTTGCCAATTGTGTACTAACCGCTGTAGGCGAAGGCACTGGAATACGCAATAAAAGATCAGATGTTTTTTTAACATAATAATCTATACTTCCATGAATTCTACCATCAAATAAAGAGTAATCAATTCCGGTATCAAACTGTGATGTTTGTTCCCATTTTAAATCAGGATTAGCATATTGCAATGGCAATACCGTTGTAATTCTTTGTCCGCCTACAATATATCCGGCAGAAGTAGCTCCAAGTCTTGTAATAGAATTTAAATTTCCTATTTCCTGATTTCCTGTAATACCATAACTGGTTCTTATTTTTAAATCAGAAATGGTTTTTGATTTAAAGAAATCCATATTAGAAATTCTCCATGCTAAAGATCCTGAGGGAAATACTCCCCATTGATTTCCGGAACCAAATCTACTTGAACCATCTCGTCTCACTGTTCCAGTTGCCAGAATAATATCATCAAAATTATAATTCACTCTACCGTACATGGAAATCAGTTTATTACTTCCTTTGAAAGAAGTTACGCCTTGATTTGTACTCGCTGCTTGCAAACTGTACCATCTGAATTCATCTGACAAAAATCCTGATACGGCATTACGAATTCCTTCGTTTACAAAATATTGGTATGAATATCCTGCAATAGCATCTACACTATGTTTACCAAATGAGTTATTATACCTCAAAATAGTTTCCAATAATTTACTAAAATCTTCTAGTTTTTGAACACTAGCATAGCCTCCCATTCCTTCTCCTAGCGGATTGGATTTTTTAACATAGGAATTTCTATTTATCGCCTGATTGGTATATCCTAAATTTACATTTACACTTAAAGGGTTAAAAATCTTATAAGTGGTTGATAAGTTTCCTAGAAAACGATTATTGGTAACCTCATCTAAAACATCATTAGAAAAAGAAACGGGATTGATTCTATAAGGAGGAACGTGATTGTAGTTTCCATTAGCATCATAAATTGGATACGTTGGGTTAAAAACATAGGATTCGTAATTGATACTTGTTCCTGCTTCACTACCTACTGTGTTTGATACTGGAGAGTTATTAGAAAATGTTTGACCATAATTCACTCTAAAATCAAATGTAAGTTTATCATTAAGTGCGGAATGATTCACGTTAATTCTGGCATTAGCTCTTTCTAATTTGGAACCAATTAAAACCCCTTCCTGATCACCATATCCTAAAGAAGCTCTGTATGCGGTTTTGTCTGAGCCACCTGAAAAAGATAAGTTGTAATCCTGAGTTTTTGCGGTTCTGTAAATTTCATCTTGCCAGTTTGTATTTCCACCTAAATCAGAGAAAGTCAAACCTAAATCGGTATTTACTTTTCTATATTCGTCAGCTGATAAAACATCTAATTTATTTGAAACTGTAGAAATTCCTCCAGTAACATCAAGACTCACTTTTAAATTTCCTGCTTTTCCTTTTTTAGTGGTAATCACAATTACACCATTGGCTCCTCTAGAACCATAGATAGCTGTTGAAGATGCGTCCTTCAAAACGGTTACTGATTCAATGTCATTTGGATTAATAGTCATCAAAGGATTGGTTGGTTCCTGATCGAAAAAATCAGTTCCATTTCCTCTAATATTTGCTGAACTCACTCCAGCCGAAGTAGAAATGGGAACACCATCAATAACATATAAAGGATCGTTGGAGCCTGTTAACGAAGTTCCTCCACGAATAATAACCGTGTTAGAACCTCCTGGTTTACCACTATTCTGAGCAATTACAACCCCAGCCATTTTTCCCTGAATGGCTTGTTGAGCGCTCAATTGTGGTCCTTTGTTAAAATTTTCTGATTTTACAGAAGAAACAGAACCCGTTAAATCTTTTTGTCTGCTGGAACCGTAACCTACAACAACAACTTCTTCTAATTTTGCGGTTTCTGGCAGAAGTTGGAAATTGATTACTGACTGGTTATTTGCCTTCATTTCTTTGGTTGCATATCCTATAAATGAAACTACTAAAACACTTTCGTCTGATGGTACTTTTATGGAATATTTACCATCAAGATCCGTCTGTGTTCCTATTTGAGTTCCTTTTACAAGAATACTTACTCCTGGAATAGGCTGATTATTTTCATCAGTTACTTTTCCAGAAACTCTTGTTTCCTGAACGGCTTTTTCTTTTTCTTCAATGGGCTTTTCTTTCGTTTCAACGCTCAAAGCCTCTTTAATAATAATGTTTTTATCTGCTGTTATTTCAAAATTCAAATTGCGAGATTTAAAAATTGGAGCTAATAATTTTGAAATTTCAATTGTGCCTTTTTTCAATTGCACCTTTGGAGCATCTTTAAAAAAGTCGTTCGGGTAAATAAAACTGTAACTGGTTTGCTTTTGTATTATTTTAAAAATTTCTTTAACTGATACCAATTGATTTTCAGCAATCGATATTTTTTCCTGCGAGAAAGTGGTTTCAGTATTGAAACTGAAAACGGTTGTACAGAAGAGAATTAAAAATGTTTTCATCATAATCAGTAGAAGCCGTTTTTGAAATACAAAACGACAATTAATAGAATTAATTTTCATAATTTTGTGGAGTTAGTTGGACAATGGTTTAATTAATATATGGGAGGGAAGTAGTTAGGCAACCGCAAATTATCTAAACTACTGCCCCTCTTTTTTTTATTTTAGTATCAAAATTTTATTTTTAAATTCATATTTATTTATAATTCCTGAGTTTTTAATAGATCTTAAAATTTCATCGATATTTCTATCTTTTATTAGAACGCCATTAAATTGTTCTTTTTTAATGGATTCGTTTTCAAAAATAACCTGAATATCATACCATCTTGACAACACTTTCATAATCTCGTCCAGTGGTTTATCTTCAAAACTAAAAACACCATTTTTCCAGCAAATATCATTGTAGACATCAACCTTGGCTATTTTTACTTTATTGGTTTTAATATTAAAATTGGCACGTTGATTCGGAATTAAATTCTGCTTTACATTAGCAAATTCCATTTCGACTTTTCCTTCTACTAAAGTGGTAGCAATATTCGAATCGTCTTTGTAGGCTTTTATATTAAATTCGGTACCTATTACGTGGATTTTTTGAGATTTCTGAGTTACTGTAAAACCAGCTCCTTTATGAGCTGTACTTGGAGACACCTCAAAATAAGCTTCTCCGTAAACTAGTTCCACTCCTCTGGTTTTTCCTTCTACAAAATGTACCGGGAACTTCAATTGGGTTTCTGAGTTCAGCCAAACTTTTGTTCCATCAGAAAGTGTAATCGCAAACTGTCCGCCTCTTGGAATAGTCAAATAATGATACGCCACTTTTTTGGAACCCGAATTGGATTTGTTGTATAATAATTCTTTTCCTGTACTGTTTACGTTTTTATTATTGTAAGTTTTACCTTTTTCTAAAACAACAGTAGAACCATCTTCCAAAGTTAGCATTGCTTTATCAGTACCAACTTCAATTTTGTTTGGAACAGCTGCAACAACAGGAGTTGTTTTTTGTTGATTAAAAAAAGCTGTAAATGTTATCAACAACACTGCCGATGCTGCAACAACATATTTAAAGAAAGGCTTTTGGTATAACGGAATTACTTTAGTTGCTTCGTTTTTATCGAAATTCAATTCCAAACGGATTTTTTCATGCATTCTTTGCTGAACATCTTCTTTGGATCCTAAGTGAGCAGGCCAATTTTCGATTTCCTGATTATTTAAGAAGAAATTCAGCAGTTTGTCTAATTCCTCTTTCGTAATAGAACCATCGAGAAGTTTACTAACTAATTCTGAAAAATAGTGTTGGTGATTTAAACTCATTTGTTCGTTTTTTGTATGCTTATATAACTAAGTCTCCAAAAAAACGTTTCACACCTGTTCTATTTGTAATTATTTTTACTTTTTTTTACACATATTGCTTTTTTACTTTAAAAAAAACAAGATAAACTCAACACTTACGGCTACTCCAAGCGATTCTTTCAAAATTTTCAATGCTTTAGAAATATGTCCTTCAACGGTGCGTTGCGAAATATTTAATTGCTCTGCAATCTCTTTATTAGACAACATGTTTTCTCTGCTCAGCTTATAAACCTCTTTACATTTATCCGGTAGAGTATCAATAATGGAATCTAAAAGATGAATTAATTCTTCATGCATTAACTTGGTTTCAGGATTAGAAGTTTCAATTTTACTTTCAAAATTGTCGAACAACTCATCTTTCGCCATTTTTTTATTTTTGCTAAAATGATCATACACTTTGTAAACAGTACTGGTATACAAATAACTTTTCAAAGAAACTTTTATCTGCAAATTTGCTCTTCTTTGCCACAACGAAATAAAAACTTCCTGAACTATGTCTTCACAAACCGATCTGTCTTTAACAAGATTGTATGCTGCCAAAAACATCATTTCCCAATATTCCTTATAGATAATAGTCAAAGCATCTTCTTCACCTTCCTGAAGACGTTTAACAAGATCTACATCAGTATATTTATTTGCAAATGCCATTTAAAACACATTTAATTGTTATTGCATCAAATCTAAAAATAAATAATTGATTTTCGAATATCTTAAAAATTTAACATAAAATTTTATTAAACACAGAGAACTATCCCTACAAACACTGAAGATTTTATAGTTTTAAAAATTACACTCAATAGTTAGCTCTTGCTTTAAGGTCAAAATGAAAGCTACAGCATTTGAAAACCAAAATAAAAACCTCTTATTTTTTTATAAAACAATTCTTTAACTCCAAAAAGTTTACCTACTTTTGCGCCCGCAATGGTTTGGCTCTATTTTTCGGTAGAGTCAACTAAGAGGGAATCAGGTGTAAATCCTGAACAAGCCCGTTACTGTAAGTTCCATGCAACATTTTGACAGATTTTAAGAAATAAAATTTTCTAGTAAATCTTATCTTTTGCCACTGTCTCGCTTCAAAACGAGATGGGAAGGCGGTTCAAAATGGGAACAAGTCAGGAGACCTGCCACTGCATATAAACTGAAGCTTTCGTGGATCAGAGCTTTCAACACAAAAGAACCCAATTTAGATTTGGTTTTCATTTTTTCCGATACTACTATTTTTAGTAAAATAGAACTTTATGCGTCTATGTAAATCTATATTACATGGAGGTTTAGCACTGTTTGTATGCATTGTATTTAAAAATACTTCATACAAACAGAACCAACTTCCTGTACTTAAAAAAGAGTTCAACTCTTTAAAACCGCACTATTTGAGTGAGGTGATTCTGCATTTCTTCAAATTAAAAAACATCAATAAACAATAACCTTTAAAATTAAAAAATGAAGAAAATTCTCTTTACCCTATCCGTAATCTTATCCTTAACTGCATGTTCTGATGACGAAATTGCATCACCAGAAATCGGCCTTACAGAACCAGATGGCGGTTATACAATTGACAAAATGCAGTGGCTTCGCATCCAACCTGAAGTAAAAAATGCTAATGATGCTACTTTTTCATGGTCTTTAGAAGGGGAAGAAATTGCCGCTACAGCTAATTTAGTTTACGTTTTTGCCGAAGCTGGAACTTACAACCTTGAATTTAAAGCAAAAAATGCTGGTGGCGAAAATGCTAAAATTTTCTCTGTAACAGTAAATGAAAAAACTTATTTGAACAAAATCACTCAGGTATTTGATTTTCTTCCAGCCCCTGGGCAATCTGTCAATAAGCTTCCCGCTGCAATTGATAAAGACACAGATAAAGCTACTAAAGATACAGACGAAACAATGCGTGTAAAAGCCGAAACTAGCTTAACGAGTAATAGCATGGTTAGTCTTGGAGGTTTTGGTGGTTATGTAGTATTTGGTTTTGATCACACTGTAGTCAACAAAGAAGGAAATGATTTTATTGTAAAAAGTAACGCACTTGCCACCTGGGCAGAACCAGGTACAATTATGGTTTCTTATGATGCCAATGGAAACGGAAAAGCCGATGACGAATGGTATGAGATTGCAGGTTCTGAATACAACAAAGAAACAACCATTAAAAATTATGAAATGACCTATTATAAACCAGAAACCGAACCTACCAATGCAAGTGAGCCTAATTACATTCGCTGGACGGATAACCAAGGGCAAACAGGTTATATCTCTAAAAATTCTTTTAACAGACAAGCTTATTACCCAGTATGGAAAGGAGCAACTATTACTTTTAAAGGTACTTTCCTAAAATCTAATATTGCAGGTAGTGGCAATAGTTGGTCTAATCTTCCTTACGAATGGGGTTATAGCGACAACTGGGCAAATACTAACGAAAAAGCACAAATCAACATTGACTGGGCTGTTGATAAAGATGGTAATGCTGTAAAATTACAAGGAATCGATTTTGTAAAAGTCTATACTTCCAACAGAGCTGAAGGTGGATGGTTAGGAGAAGTTTCTACCGAAGTTTCAGGATTTACCGATTTGAATCTTCCATAAATAAAATTTAAAAATTGCCCCAAAAGCTCCGGAGAAATCTTGAGCTTTTTTTATTTAAGTAATTAAAATTAAACAATATGTTTTTTTTAACCACATAAGTCATATAAGTTTTTTATCTTATCTAGTATCTTACTTAATAAATTAAGACCATATAAGGTATGGCGGTATATTATATGACAAATAAATTATTCTTATTAGTTCCAATCCTTATTTTTCAAAAATTTAACTCCCTTGAATTTCGTTATTTCAAAATAAAATTCTATTTTCGTAAACGATTACGGAAAAATGAAAAATAAAATAACCATTAGCGATATTGCCAAAGAATTAGGAATTGCTCCTGCTACGGTTTCCCGTGCGTTGAGTAATCATCCTGAAATAAGTGCGAGTACAAAGAAAAAAGTAAAAGCCGTTGCCGAACGTTTGGATTATATGCCCAACAAAATAGCTTCTTCGTTACGCTCTGGAAAAACAAAAGTCATTGGAGTTTTAATTCCAACAGCCGAACATTTATTTTTTGGATCCGTAATTCACGGCATTTCAAATTTGGCGAGCCAGCATGGTTATGATGTTTTGATCTATCAATCGAATGAATCAGAAGCATTTGAAAAAAAGGGAATTGACACTTTTATTGGTGCCAGAGTCGATGGCATTCTAGTTTCTATTTCTAAAAACACTACTAATTTTTCTCATTTCAAATCGGTTAAAGAGAAAAACATTCCGATTGCTTTTTTTGATCGAACCAATGACGATTTAGAAATTTCTTCGGTTTGTATTGATGATTATTCAGGAGCCTTTATGGCAACCGAATCTCTTATAAAATCAGGATACAAAAGCATTGCTCACATTTCCGGTCCGCAACACATTAAAGCTTTTTCGGAAAGGATTCGTGGTTATAAAGCCGCATTGGAACAATACAATATTCTTTTTGATGCCAACTTAATTTATAGTGGAGACATTAGTATTGAAGCAGGAAGAAAAGGAGCAACTTATTTTTTAAATTTAGAAAATAAGCCTGACGCCATTTTTGCTGTGGAAGATTTTACGGCGCTTGGCGTTTTAAAAGAATTAAAAGAAAGAGAAATTCAGGTTCCTGATGCGTTTGGAGTTATTGGTTTTTGCAACGACTTATTTGGAGAACACATCACTCCTTCTCTATCGACTGTGGATCAAAAAACAGTGCAAATGGGCGAAGAAGTCTTCCATCTTATCTACGAGTTAATTTCGAAAAAAGGAGAAAAAACAAATCATCAAAAGAGAATATTGACTCCAACATTAATAACAAGAGAGTCTTCAAAAAAGAGCTAAAACATGACTATCCTCCTTCCAAACAAACACTGTGTTTTAAGCCACAAATTCACGAATAATTCTCTTGATATTATTACACGAACACCGACAAAGTCGATTAAAATTAGTATAATTTCATAACACATAATTCAACTATAATTAGTGAATTAGTGGCCTAAAATCACTAACACGGATAGCAAATAATTCTATAAAAAATTCAACAATCACCGTAAACGATTACGTAAAACAATAAAAAATGACATATCAACCAGCAGCAAACCGGTACGATAAAATGGAATATCGTAGATGTGGAAATTCAGGATTGAAATTATCTGCATTTTCATTAGGACTTTGGCACAACTTCGGAGAAAACAGCGATTTTGAAAACAGCAGAAACCTGATAAAAACGGCTTTTGACCACGGGATCACCCATTTTGATTTGGCTAACAATTACGGTCCGCCTCCAGGATCGGCAGAAAGCTGTTTAGGAAAAATTTTAAAGACAGATTTCAAAAACCACAGAGACGAAATGATTATTTCGTCTAAGGCCGGTTACACGATGTGGGACGGTCCTTATGGCGATTGGGGTTCGAAAAAATATTTGGTTTCCAGTTTAGACCAAAGTTTGAAAAGAATGGATTTAGAATATGTAGATATTTTTTACCACCACAGACCCGATCCGGAAACGCCTTTAGAAGAAACTATGGCGGCTTTGAATTTGATTGTTCAACAAGGAAAAGCGTTGTACGTTGGTATTTCAAACTATCGCCCTGCCGAAGCGGAGAAAGCTTTTCAATTATTAAAAGAAATGGGAACGCCATGCCTGATTCACCAACCGAAATATTCGATGTTTGAGCGTTGGGTAGAAGACGGACTTTTGGATTTATTGGAAAAAGAAAAAGTGGGTTGTATTCCGTTTTCTCCATTGGCACAAGGATTATTGACTGATAAATATTTGAACGGAATTCCAGCCGATTCAAGAGTAGCTACCAGCGGACAATTCCTAAAAGCCGATCATATTACTCCTGAAAGAATTGAAAAAATTATAGCGCTTAATAACATTGCAAAAGAAAGAGGTCAAAAATTAGCGCAAATGGCTCTAGCCTGGATTTTACGCGATGACAGAATTACTTCGGTATTAATTGGTTCGAGCAAACCCGAACAAATTATAGATTCTATTAAAGCTTTGGAAAATACTAATTTCAGCACGGAAGAATTAGATAAAATCAATTCCATTTTAAAATAACATGGATGTCCGCTAAGCGGACTAAATAAAAAAATAGGCCACAGATGACACTGATTGAACAGATAAAAACGGATTTCTCATAGCTCTTTGTAAATTACAATCTGCGATAATCCGCTAAAATCAGTTTCATCTGTGTGCCATTCTCAATAACTCGGCATAAGAAATGGATAATTATATAAAATAAATCAACCTAAACCCAACCAAAATGAAAAAACAGAAAAACATAAAAGCTTACAGTCTTTTATTCTTTTTAGCTTTTACAACGACAATTTTCGCTCAAGGGAGACAAACCATCAACTTTGATGCGAACTGGCAATTTACAAAAGGAGAAATCGCTGGTGCTGAAAAACCAGAGTTTAACGACAAAACCTGGAGAAATCTAGACGTTCCCCACGACTGGAGTATCGAAGGTTCTTATGACAGAGACAATCCAACAGCCCGTGGCGGAGGTTATTTGCCTGCTGGAATTGGCTGGTACCGCAAAACTTTTACCGTTGATGCTACCGATGCTAATAAATTATTCGCTATTGAATTTGATGGTGTTATGGCCAATAGTGATGTTTGGATTAATGGAACACATTTAGGTAAACGTCCTTATGGTTACATTAGTTTCACTTATGACTTGACGCCTTATTTGAACTTTGGAAAAGACAAAACCAACACCATTGCCGTTAGAGCCGACAACACCATTCAACCCGCTTCCCGTTATTATACAGGCGCTGGAATTTACCGTCATGTACGTTTGGTTGCTGTTAATAAAACACATTTCAAACATTGGGGAACACAAATTACAACTCCTAACCCAACTGCTAAAAAAGCAGTAGTGAGTATCAAAACTGAAATTGAAAATAAAGGAGCTGCCGGAACTTATAAATTACAAATTGAAGTTGTAGACAATACCGGAAAAGTGGTAAAATCCAGCGAAAGCCAGGAAAATATTGCAGCGAATAAAACCAGTGAATTATCCAAAGAAATCGAAATTCTAAATCCTAAATTATGGGATATTGAAGCACCTAATTTATATACGGTGAATACCAAATTGTATTCCGGAAAAACACTTATCGACAATCAGACGATTACTATTGGAATCAGAAACGCCGAATTTAGAGCTGAAACTGGTTTTTGGTTAAACAATAAAAATTACAAAATAAAAGGAGTTTGTCTGCATCATGATGGTGGAGCCGTTGGAGCAGCAGTTCCGCTTGGCGTTTGGAAAGAGCGTTTGCAAAAATTAAAAGAAGTGGGTGTAAACGGAATTCGTACTTCGCATAATCCTGTAGCACCCGAATTTCTTGATTTGTGTGACCAAATGGGATTTGTGGTTATGGATGAAACTTTTGATACCTGGACGGCAGCCAAACACAATGGTGAAAAAGGATATAATTTATACTTTAAAGAATGGTGGGAACAAGACACCAAAGACATGATTTTAAGAGACCGGAATCATCCATCGATTGTGATTTATAGTATTGGGAACGAAATCCATGATGATTTGAGCTATCCGGAAGGCTATAAAAAATACAAGATGCAGGAAGATGTGGTAAAGAAATACGACAACAGCCGACCGGTAACGATGGCACTTTTTAGACCTAATGTTTCTAAAGTATATAACAATGGTTATGCTGCACAGATGGAAGTTGTAGGTCAGAATTACCGTGAAAACGAACTGATCGCCGCTCATGAAGCGCATCCGGAGTGGAAAGTTATTGGGACCGAAAACACCCATGTATTGAATCAATGGCTGGCTTTAAGAGACAAGCCTTATATGGCAGGACAATTTTTATGGACCGGTTACGATTATCTGGGAGAAGCCGATTGGCCAGAAACCACTAACAATCAAGGTTTATTTGACAGAGCCGGAAACTGGAAGCAACAATCTTTGCAAAGAGACAGCTGGTGGTCTCCAGAACCTGTGGTGCATATTGTTAGAAAATCGGATAATGCGGGTGCTGGTTTTTGGGTTTCCGATTGGACACCGAACGATTTTGACACCTATGATAATGCCAAAGTAAATGTGTACAGTAACTGCGAAGAAGTAGAACTTTTCCTGAACGATAAATCATTAGGTTCATTGAAAAAACCTGCTGACGATTCGCCAAGAGAATGGAATGTTACTTTTGAAGAAGGAACGATAAAAGCTGTTGGGAAAAACAACGGAAAAGTGGTCACTCAGGAAGAACACACTTCTGCCGGAAAGCCTGCTAAAATTATTTTAACGCAAAGCAAAGGCACAGTTGCTAATAACTGGGATGATGTCACTTTTATTACCGCAACTATTGTTGACGAAAAAGGAATCAGATGTCCCAATTCGGATCATTTAATCCAGTTCTCTATTACGGATTCGGGTAAAATTATTGCTGTTGACAATGGAAACATTATCAACCACGATGGTTACCAAGGTCAGAAAACAAGAGCCTACCAAGGAAAAGCCATTGCGATTATTAAAGCCGCTAAAGACAGCGGAATCATTTCGATAAAAGCGGATGTTGAAGGTTTGACACAAGGAGCTACAACGCTTAGTATTGTTTCTGACAAGAAGTAATAATATTTTATTTTTTTACTCTAAAAGTACAGTGAAAGCTGTACTTTTTTTGTTTAACAAGAAGTCTGGAATTTAATTTTTAAGCATTATTTATCATTAAACTTTACTGCAACTATGTATGGAGTATGTATGGGGTATCTATGGAGTATCTATGGAGCTGCCTCCTTTTGTCCCGTCCTAAAATAACTATACTGTCCCGTCCTATTTAATAGAACTAAATTTCCTTAACGCTGCCGCACGAATCCTTTCGTGTGGCTCGTATTTAATAGAACTAAATTTCCTATATTTACTCTAACTCTTAAAACTTTAAAAATGAGTAGAAATTATAAATTTCATAATCCTGAAGAATTGTCTTTTATTAGTTTTACTCATGGCTAATATTTTTTATAGGAATTCGTGCATCCGCTTCGCTCAAGTGCTGTTGTAGGTTGGCTAGATGTATTTACTAGAAATGAGTACAAAGATTTATTTTTGGAGAGCTTAACATATTGTCAAAAAAACAAAGGTTTAGAGATTCACACTTGGTGTATTATGACTAACCATGTCCATTTGGTTTTTAGAAGCATAGAAGGGCAAAATCCTGAACTATTAATAGGCGATTAAAAAGATTTACCAGTCAATCGATTGTTAAAAGTATAAAAGAAAACCCTAGAGAAAGTAGGAAAGACTTCTTGTTGGATTTTTTCAAAAAAGAAGCTGAAAAAAGCTCTAATGTAAAGCATCATCAGTTTTGGAGACACGATAATAAGCCTATTGAACTTTGGAGTAACAAAGTTATTCAACAAAAAATAGATTATGTACATAATAATCCTGTAGAAGCGGGTTTGGTTTATAATGCAGAAGATTATGTGTACAGCAGTGCTATTGATTATTCCGGACAAAAAGGACTAATTGACGATGTGGTAGTATTTAGAATGTTTGATATTTAAACGGACGAGCCACACGAAAGGATTCGTGCGGCAGCGGGGGGCAACAACACTTAGTATTGTTTCGGAGAAGAAATAACAGTATTTAATTTTTTATACTCTAAAAGTACAGTTCACGCTGTACTTTTTTTTATTTAACAAGAAGTCTGGAATTTACTTTTTAAGCATTATTTTTCATTAAACTTTACTGCAACTATGTATGGAGTATGTATGGGGTATCTATGGAGCTGTCCCGTCCTTGTTCCGTCCTAAAATAACTATACAGGTTATTAAATAAATCCTGTTATAGCTATACAAATAAAACATCTATACAACATCCTTTTTGGATACATTCAATTTTAAAATTATCATTGTTATTCTTATTGAAATTGAAAATCACTTATCTTTAAGTCATCAAATCAATTGGATATGAACTGGACAGCCAAAGTTATACAACACAAAGGAGAAAATAGAATTGCAGTCTATTTTGAAAAAAATGCCGACTTAATTGCACGTATCAAAAAAATTGACGGAGCCAGATGGAGTCAACAAAAAATGGCTTGGCATATTCCCGATACCGAAGAAAACAGAGTCCGATTTAAAATCACTCCATTATCAGACACTATTCCTTCGGAAGAAGCAATACTACAAATAGAAAAATTCAAGCAATGGATGCGCTCCAAACGCTATAGTGAAAGTACTATTATAACTTACAGCGAAGCTTTAAAATCCTTTTTAATCTTTTACAGAAAAAAAGCTGTTGCCGAAATTACTAATGAAGATGTGATTATTTACAATAACGAATACATCCTAAAAAACAATCTATCTGCATCCTACCAAAATCAAATTGTAAATGCTATTAAGTTATTCTTTCAAACCATTCGAGAAACTAAAATGCTTGTAGATAAAATTCATCGTCCAAAACGAGCTAAAGTTTTGCCCAATGTATTGAGCAAGGAAGAAATTAAATTGATATTAAATGCACATTCTAACATCAAACATAAAATGATGCTTTCACTGATATACAGTTGTGGTTTACGATGTGGCGAATTATTAGCACTCGAACCCGTTCATATTGATTCAAAAAGAAATCTAATATTACTCAAAAATTCAAAAGGAAAAAAAGACCGAATTGCTCCACTATCACCAAAAATTTTGGAAATGCTTCGAGAGTATTATAAAATCCACAAACCAACCACTTATTTATTTGAAGGACAAATAAAAGGTCAGCCTTATGATGCTCGAAGTTTACAACTAATTCTAAAACAAGCCTTACAAAAAACAGAAATTACAAAACCTGCCACTTTGCATTGGTTGCGACATAGTTTTGCCACTCATTTACTTGAAAGCGGTACCGATTTACGCTACATTCAAGAAATATTAGGACACAGCAGTAGTAAAACAACCGAAATTTACACCCACGTTAGTACGAAAAGTATTCAACAAATAAAAAGTCCTTTTGATGATTTGTAAGAAAAAATTAATATATTTGAAAATATATAAAGCGAAACAAACCTTCGCCAATCTACCCTATTTTGGGTGTATATACGAAGGTTTGTTTCGCCTATATACAAGTTGGCAGTAATATTACAAAAAACTGCCGAAAAGAAAGATGACAGAAGAGATTGTAAAACCAACTTGCGAAATAGCAATAGGTAGAATAAATGACTTTAGAATAAAAAAGATAATGAATATGGATGACACATTATCCATTATCATAAACACCCTTGACGGTAAAAAAATTGATATTTACATTACACCTAAAGATTTGGTAAGAGTTTTAAATACCTACAGCGAAGAGTCTACTCCTCTTGGATGGTTTGATAGGTAGTATTCATATTTATTAAACTTTGTATATTGTACGTCAGTTGATTACCGTTATCTAAAACTACTAAATCTATACCATCGTCGCTAACAAAGTCTAATTTTTTTGAAAAACCTATACAGTGAATATTTCCAAAATTAAATTTGTCTTTATTTTCGTAATATAATTTGAATAATTTATTTGAGGATTCAGAAGATTTATCTAAAACTATAGAAATAAACTTTATGTTTAAATCATTATCTATAAAATCTATACGAGCTTTGGAAGTTAGGTTTTCTATAGTAAAGTATTTACTAAAATCATTAATGTAGAAATCGAAATTCTCATTAAAATACATAGAATTTAAAATGCTTTTTAATGTATCTTTAGTATCCTGATTAAAATCAACTGAAGGTTGAATAATTATTTTCCTAACGAATCTGACGGACTTATCACCCATAATTAAAAATTTAAAAGTTTAAAAAGCGAAAGTAACAAAAAATAACTAGATTAGCGAAAAATACTACTGCCAACACACGCTACAAGCAAGTTGGGCAATAGTGTTTAATTTAAAGATTGAGAATACCAGCCGAATTTCGGCAAAACAGAAAAATAAATAATTTTTAACCCCAACCTGCGTGTAGCGCGGGAACGTTATGGGCAAGCGTAAGAACGACCGTGCTAAAATCAACGAACAGACAAAAAACGACTGTTTGACACAACCAGAAATATAACTTTGACTAACTTTGCAATATGGACAAATTGACCAAAGAGCAAAGAAGAAAAAATATGCAAGCGAACAAATCGACAGGAACAAAACCTGAACTTTTGTTGGCTAAAACTCTTTTTGCTCGAGGTCATCGCTACCGAAAAAATAATAAAACGGTATTTGGAAACCCCGATTTAACTTTCAAAAAAATCAAACTTGCAATTTTTGTGGACGGAGAATTTTGGCACGGAAAAGATTGGTTTGAACGGAAAAAAGACCACAAAACCAACCAAGAATTTTGGAACAAAAAAATTGAAAGAAACATCGAACGAGATAAAGAAGTAAACGAAGAATTAACAAAACAAGGTTGGACAATTTTAAGATTTTGGGGCAAAGACATCGAGAAGAAATTACTATCTTGCACCTTGGAAATAGAAACCGTAATTAACGATTTAAAAATGGATTTAAAAGAGAAAATATCGCTTGAGGAAGTTGGAGGTAAACAATTCAAAATTAGAATTGTAGAGCCTGACTGCAATAAAGATGCGGTTTTGACCCATTATCTCCATAATAGTAAAAACGGAGTTTCGCAATTTTATAAAAAAGATGCTGTCAAGTACACAAAAGAAATTTTGGAGTACAAATACCCCGAAGAAAAAATTACTTTACAAGTTGCAGAAGAAGCCTTACAATATGGGATTTTCGATACTTTTCAAGTTCCATTTCCACCAACAGAAAAACCGAAATTTAAGTTTATAGATTTGTTTGCCGGAATTGGAGGCTTCCGATTGGCACTGCAAAATTTAGGAGGAAAGTGTGTGTTTACAAGCGAATGGGACAAAGAAGCAAAACGTACTTACAGAGCAAATTTTGGAGAAACGCCATTTGGAGATATTACCAAAGAAGAAACGAAATCATATATCCCAGACGGTTTTGACGTTTTGTGTGCCGGGTTTCCTTGTCAAGCGTTTTCCATTGCAGGAAAGCGTGGAGGATTTGAAGACACGAGAGGAACATTATTTTTTGACGTAGCCGAAATCATAAAACGTAAGCAACCCAAAGCAATATTCTTAGAAAATGTAAAAGGTCTAAGAAACCATAACGGAGGAAAAACATTAGCGACAATCCTAAATGTTTTGAGAAATGATTTAGGTTATTTCGTTCCCGAACCACAAATTGTAAACGCTAAAGATTTTGGTGTTCCTCAAAACAGAGAAAGAATTTACATTGTCGGTTTCCATAAAGATACCGGAATTAATGAATTTAATTATCCAAAACCATTAGACAAAAAAGTAACTTTTGCAGATATAAAAGAAAAAGAAGTTCCAGCAACAAAATATTTTCTTTCAACTCAATATGTGCAGACTTTAGAAAACCACAAAGCAAGACACGAAAGTAAAGGAAATGGTTTTGGTTACGCCATAATTCCTGATGACGGAATTAGCAACGCTATTGTTGTCGGGGGAATGGGCAGAGAAAGGAATTTGGTTTTAGACCACAGAATTACCGACTTCACACCAACAACTCACATAAAAGGAACTGTAAACCGTGAGGGAATTAGAAAAATGACACCGAGAGAATGGGCAAGATTGCAGGGTTTTCCAGATAATTATTTAATTCCGGTTGCTGACGCTTCCGCTTATAAACAGTTCGGCAACTCCGTTGCCGTACCAGCAATACAGGCAACCGCAAATGAACTTTTAAAACTAATCGGCATTAAGAACAAATGATAACAGGCAACAAAGGAGAATGGAGTGAAATTTACGCATTGTTTAAACTTTTAGGCGATAAAGAATTACATCCGGGAAATAATGAAATCAAGAAAATTCAAAATCTTGTTTATCCGATTTTAAAGATACTTCGTATAGAAGTGAATGGTAATTTCGAGTATTCTATCGAAGATGATATAGTTGTTGTTTCGGGAAACGAAGAAGTATTTCGTATTCCAATTTCTGAATTTCAAGAAAGAGCAAAATTTTTATTAACTGAAATAAAAAGTAAATCAGGAACGTTTTCAATTCCTGAAATTGAAGAATTTATGCAAAGCATAAATTGTCTTTCACTTAAAGCAAGTTCTTCTGCAAAAACCGATATTACAATTATTGTTCACGACCAACGAACCGGATTACAGCCTTCATTAGGCTTTAGTATAAAATCGCAATTGGGAAACCCTTCTACCCTTTTGAATGCAGGAGAAACTACAAATTTTGTTTATAAAATAAACGGAGCGAAACTTACTCAAAATGAGATTATTGAAATCAATAGTATTTCAACGAAAAGTAAAATAAAAGATAGGATAAATGAAATCAAATCCAAAGGGGGAAGTTTTGAATTTTCACAAACTCAACGAGCAATTTTTAACAACAACTTAATATTGATTGACAGTTTATTACCTCAAATTTTATCGTTTGTAGTTCTAAATTTCTACTCTTCCAATCATTCAAAAACTGAAGATTTAGTACAATTAACTGAAAATGAAAATCCTTTAAATTTTGACACATCAAATAAGCATCTATTTTATAACTACAAAATAAAACGTTTTCTGACTGATATTGCATTGGGAATGATGCCTTCAAAAGTTTGGACAGGAGAATATGATGCAACAGGAGGTTATTTGATTGTAAAGTCAGACGGAGAGATTTTATGTTATCATATTTACAACAAAAATGAATTTGAAAATTACTTGTTATCTAATACAAAACTTGATACTGCAAGTAGTTCACGACACGGATTTGGAATGGTTTACGAAGAAGACGGACAACTTTATTTCAAACTGAATTTGCAAATTAGATTTCTATAAAACCAGACCGAAATAACGCCAGCCCATAACAGCAGTTTGGCAAAATGGCGGGTTCAGTGCTAAATTCAACGGCAGTTCTTCGATTGAACTTTTGTGCAAAACTGAACATTCGTGCTTCGATTTCCGCCACTTCGCCAAGCTGCAAACCGTTAATCCAGAAAAAACATCCAGAAATAAAAAATATTTCCGTGCAAGTACCTCCTAACCATTTCATTAGAAAACAGCAACAAAATTTATTGTTTATACTTGCTGCTGCTGTTCGTTTTTTCTCTAAATAAACCTATATTTGCGCCCTCAAGGCAGTTCGCTGCTTATGCTACGGGCGTAGTTCAAGGGTAGAATAGCGGTCTCCAAAACCGTTGATGGGGGTTCGAATCCCTCCGCCCGTGCAAACAGAAAATTTCAAAAAAAAGCCGCAAGAAGCAATTCCTGCGGCTTTTTTTGTCTCATTTTATTGTGCGAAAGCATTATCAATAACATTTTACAACGCAATATTCAGCAAACTTGTCATTCCGTAGGAATCTCTATCTGCTATTCTGTACCAGTGAGGACTATGTTTATGGACATACTATTAGAGATTCCTACGGAATGACAATATTGAGGCTAAGCTTTGCGTAATATAGAAATCGTCTAGACTATCTGAACCTTATTTTATATTGCACTAAAAGAATCACAGCTAACGGGTTAAAACTACTATTTATTTAGGAAAACTTTTTTCAAAAAACCATCAATATATTGAATAGTTGGTTCAAACCAAGGATTGAAAAGACAAAAAGTATGTGGTGAATTTTCGAATTCATGCACTTCAGAGTAGATGCCATTTTTATCCAAAACCTTTCTGTAATCGTCACGTCCAGCGTGCATTCGGGCTACGGAACTATTGATAAATAAGGTTGGCGGCGTACTGGCACTTACATAACTCAAAGGCGAAGCGGCTTCCCAAAGCTTAGGATTGTCTTTTTTCGAATAACCAAACCAATAAGTTGCTGCTGAAATATTTTTGCTATCATCGCCTTCACCACCTTCGGGATGCACAAAGGACAATGTTCCATCAATATCCACCACTGCATTTACCTGAGATTGCGAATTAGAATTGGTCACCACACCTTCAAACAGAGGCATATTGCCCGTTGTTCCCATAAATGCTGCCATTTCTCCACCAGCTGAAAATCCCAGTGCCACAATTTGATCTGAATTGACATTATATTTCGCTGCATTTTTTCGAACCCAACGAATAGTGGCCTTCACATCATAAATAGCTGCTGGAAAAAGCGCTTCGGTTGAAAGTCGGTATTCTGGGGTGAAACACACATAACCCAAACTCGCTAACTTTTGCGCCATCGGATGGTGTTGTTCTCTGCTTCCTGAACGCCAACCGCCACCGTGAATGATGATAATTGCCGTTTGTTTTTTCTTAACATTCTTATTATAAAAAACATCCAATTTCATTTTGCGTTTACCATAACTGCAATAAACAACATTGTTTTTTTGTTTTACAAAATTAAAATTCATTTCAGGAACCATTGTAACATTAGGATGGTATTTCAATGTCTTTTTAAAAGCACTCGCTGTCGCAAAAGAAGTATCTCTAAGCTGAGTTAAACCTTTTAGATATTGGGCATTTAGATTTTGAAAGCAAATAACAAAAAACAAAAATGATATTCTTTTTAAGTTTTTGTTTCTATAATACAAACCTGCTTTTTTCATTGGTACATTTTAATTTAATACTTCTTAGGAGAATGAATTTGTAAAAACGCTCATACCTTTCAACATAAACAATTGTTTTTGACTAAAGTCTCTTTGGAATATTAACATTAAAATGGGCTAAAGCCCGTTCCAATTGATTTTTTACAAAAACAGCTAATTCAAATTTAAAGCTAATTTTAGTTCCACTACTATTTGAAACATAAAGATTAACTCATTGGGTGAAATTATCAAAACAATTTCACCCAATGAGTTAAAGATTATAAATAATTTATTGATTACAATCCATGTTTTGATTTCCAATTTGTGTACTCTGAACCAATTAAGGCATTAGGCCAATTGCCATACCAGGAATAATTTACTCTTCTTTCGTTTTCTATTTCAGCTAAAGTCGTTTTTGGAATTCCATCACGACCGCTAAACAAAGGTAAACTATTCGTCAAATCATAAAATCTAGCCCAAATTATATTGCCAGGTGCAGCAACAACCACAACATCCTGCCCTGTTGGTTGAGATGCATCAGTAATTTTTTCTGTTTTAATTCCTGTAATTTTAGCTCCATTAAACCAATCAACTGCATCTTTTACCGCTTGTTTTACTGCTGTAGATGGTTGCTCCACAAGCATTAAAACACGTACAAGTCCCACAGATTCCGAACCGCTAAAAGAAGGCAACTCATACGATCTAGCCAATGCAGGTAGTAAAGTCACCTCATCGTGTTGTGCACACCAAACTGTTTTTTTCCCTTTGTAAGTTATTTGAGTTTGTAATATAATATCAATTCCTTTGTTAAAAGCTGTAGTTGCTTTTTCTTTATAAGCTGAATTTATAAGATCTAAATTATTTTTGCCTTTAATAATATCCCACATTAGATTCATCACATTTGCAATGGCATTATCATTATAGGTTATCTGATGTCTATAACCACTTTTATCAGGATAATATTGTGGCCAACCGCCATTAGCATATTGGGCTAAAAACAGCCAATCAATTGCTTTTTCGGCAGCAGCTAAATAATTGGGATTCTGAGTTGTTTTGTAATCGGCCAGTAACCATCTCAATTCGGTTACTACATGCCCATTGTCAATGGTAGTATCGGTATTATTTTTTGTAGCCAATGCAGTATTTTTTTGCTGCTCTGTTGGTGCTACATTGTAATCACTTAAAGTAGCAATAGCTTTTCCCCATCCTCCATTACTTCTTTGCCATAGCAAGATGCTTTCACCTCGTACTGTCGTTGGATATACGGTTACAACTCCCGAAATAGTTATTTCAAGTTGCCCGCTTTTCCCGCTTCCATCAGTAGTCGTTGCTGTTACAGTAACCGTACCATTAGTTTTAGGAGTTAGCAATCCCTCTGTACTAATTGTCGCTATCGTTTGATTTGAAGTTGTCCAAGTTAGCGTCTTGTTAGTAGCATTTACAGGAGCAATTTGGGTGGTTAATTGTAATGGCTGACCGTTAGTGATTGCTGCCGCTGAAATAGTTACATTTTCTACAAATACTGTTGGTGCCGTTATCCCCGAAACAGTATAGGTTTTATCTCCTTTAACTCCTGATCCGTCTGTGGCTGTAGCGGTAACTTTTACCGTTCCGTTTTTTACTCCAGTTAAAAGTCCAGTTTCAGTAATTACTGCAATCTCAGAATCGGAAACACTCCAAGTTACTTCTTTGTTAGTTGCATCCTCTGGAAGTACAGTTGCTGTGAGCTCCTTGGATGTGCTTGTTAGTGAATTATCACCATTAATTACAATTGTTTTTACTTGTACTTCTTTCACTGTTTCGTCATTTGAGCAAGAGGAAAGATTAAATACGAAGAGTAGCATTAAAATATATTTCATAATTTAATTGATTTGGTTTTTTTGGAAAAAAATAGTTTTGATAAAATGTAAGATTTGATATAATCTAAAACAATCGTATAAACAAAGAGGTATACACATGGCATACCTCTTTATTGAAATTATAATATTGAATATTATTTAATCCAACGAGGATCTCCTACTAGTCTATCTTTTAATGTTTGATTGCTAATGGTGAAATCTCCAGTTGCAGCATTTGTAAAACCTGGATCCAAAGTAGTTCCTGCTGCATCAACTTTATTATTAGTTATTGTAGCATCTTTAAAATTCGGAGAATTAAAATAGTTATTATCTGTAAAAGTAGGAGTAGATGTATTTGCCTGATTTGAATAAATAGCAGCAGTATTAGCAAATAGCGTTTTACGAACTGTTAATACATTATTTAGAAAACGAACATATAATATTCTGTTTGTATTCAACATAGTACTATTATGAATAGTACAACCATCAATTAACACTGTAGTAGTTAAACCTGTTCCTGACAGACCTGTTGCCGCATCTATACGTACAAAATCTCGTGAAGTTGAACATTTATCAAAAGTACTGTTTTTAAGAGTAACATTAGCTACATACGTATTTCTGAAATCAATAAAATCAGCACCTATATTAGTATTTACATTGGTAACTATACTATTTTCAAGCGTAAAAGAGTTAACTCTGGCGGCACTTACATTTGCACTAATTAAAGCACGGGTGTAATCGTGAATGTTACAACCACTAATTATAAAATCACCATAATTTGAACTCGCTCCCGTCACAGAAATAACACTTGCATTGGTAATGTTTTCAAGTAAACCACTAGTAGTATTATATATCCTACCATCTAATTCCAAATCCAGTAAGGAAACATTACTAGTTCCAGCATTAACTGTCACTTTATAGCGTAAAACAGGCTTAGTTTTTCCAGGAATTCCGCTAATAGTAATTGATTTCGCCAATACGATATCAGTACTTGGAGTTACTCCATCTGTCCCAAATGATTTGTATTCACCAGGCTCTAAAAATAATTTTGCTCCTGAATCAGCATTTGCAATAACAACTAATAAATCATCGGTACTTTTTACCAAAATACCATCTCCTATATCAATACCAGTCGTAAAAGTAACAACACCTCTTTTCTTTGTTCCATTATATAAAACCGCCTGATAGGATGTTTCCGGACTCAAACCTGTTAGCGTAGCAATACCATTTGCTTTTTCTTCCGCTGTAATAGTATGCGTAATCTCTCCCGGAGTCAATACAATTGATGTTACATTACTACCAGCAACCCATCTTAATGTCGCTTCTTTAGATGCAATATCACCATCGATGATACTTAAAAAGATTTGCTCGGTAAGTGTATTAGCCGTAATAGTAGTCCATTTAGAATCTTCCAAACCATTTACAATGGCTTTTACCCGGATAGAATACACTGTTTCTCCCTCCATCTGTACTCTCAAAGGCAATTCGGAAGCACTCACTTCTAAACTTTTCGCAATAGTAGTAAAATTTGGATCATCGGCACTAAATTCAACTACATAATGATCTACATTATCTCGTGGAGTCCAGTTTAACTCGACTGTAGTTTGTGTTCTGATTGTTGCAGTAAGTTCTACAGGAGCAAAAGCTCTATTAACCTCCAGCATATCGATTACATCTTCATTGTAACCCGTACAACTCGTTAGCGATCCTATAACGAGTAAGGAAGCTAAAAATATTTTAATTATAAATTTTCTCATAACTTTTTATTTAATGTATTTCATAACTAAAATCTTATCAAGAATGATTGAAAGAATCTAAATCAGATAAAATTTTAGCTACAAAATATTTTTAATTTATATTTCCGTATCCGTAATCATTTCTTAGTTGATTGTTACTACCCGTAATAAAGACTTGCCAAATAGGCCAAAATTGTTTTTCGTCTGGATTGATACTAGCATCATAAAGTGTACTAATTTTAAGTGGCTCTAACTTAACCCAAGTTTTTTCAGTATAATCGACTCCTGGATTAGTAGTTTCTCCCCGATTTAATCCGTAAATATCCAACGAAACATTATCAGCAGCAGTTTTAAAATATAAATTGGAAGGTACATCAGCATATTCTCCTGTGCGAGCCTGCAGATTTGTCATTTTAATTTTAGCTTCATCTAATTTTGTTTTTAATAAATTCCAACGAATTAAGGCTTGTTTACGCTCCATTTCACCTGTAAACTCAAATTTATGCTCGTCTACAATGGCATTAAACATTGCTTCCTTAGAGGTTAAAGCGTTTACATAAGTATCCACCATAGTTGCATGAGATGCAGCAGGAAAGGCTCTTCTTCTAATTTCTTTTAAATATGGAGCGGCAGCTGAAGGTCCTTCTAATTCATTAGCCGCTTCGGCAGCTATTAAAATTACCTCAGCATAACGCATGTACAATTTATCTACTCCATCGTCATTTGTTGAAGTAACATAACGAGACATCCACTCGTAACGGTATTTTCCAAAATACCAAGTATCTAAATCATTCAATTCCTGTTTTGAAACACCATTAACCGCTGTACCGTATTTATAAGGCACGCAGGTTACATCTCTTCGAGTATCTGCCTGATTGTAATCATAGAACACAAAAGGTAATGGACCTGCTGCTCCTCCTCTGTTATTACCATTTGCTTGGAACTGATCAATACTATTATGGCGAACCGCAAAAGTAAACAACATACGGCCACGACCATCAGCAAAAGGAATTTGCCATAATGATTCGCCTCCAGCAGTTACATCTTCTTGATTGTATTTTTTCCATAAATTTTCAAAAGACGGCTCTAAACGTGCAGTACCACTATTGATAACATCTCTACATTCATCTAAAGCCAGTTTGTACATTTTATCAACGGAAAGATCGGCATCATTACTTCTTCTTATTCCATCAGGATATTGTTGCAATCCACTAGCTGCCATTGCCAAACGCGCTCTCAATGCTTTTACAAAAGCCTTATTGATTCGGTGAACATTAGAAGTAGCCGCAGTTGCATTAGGCCAAGGCACTAAATCAGCTGCTTCGCCTAAATCCTGAATTATTTGTTTATAAATCACGTCACGGCTTGATTTAGGAATATAAATAGTTTCTGAAGTAATAGGTTCAAAACGAGCAGGAATATCGCCCCAGGCTTTTAATAAATCAGCATAATAAACAGCTCTTAATGCTAAAGATTCTCCTAACAGATAACCCAATTCGTTACCTGGCTGTGGACTACCATAGGTACGGATACCACGGATACAAATATTAGCACGTTCAATACCTGAATACATCATTGCCCAAGCATTGTTAGTAGTATTCATATTGGTATTATCCCATTTTGTATTATAATTACACAATTCTGTATTTGCACTTATTGTTTGAGAAGTATTAAACCATTCAACATCTGTATTCAAACCATACCATGGCAAAAAACGTCCTCGATAGGAATTAGTTTCTCCAAATGGAACTTTAATTCCATCTACCGCTCCTTTAGCCAAACCCGCATTAGAAAAGATAACCGACTCATCTAAAGTTGATTTTGCTGGAGCATCTAAAAATTCCTCTGAATTACACGAACTTAAAATTCCAATTGTAATTATTGATATATATAAAAGTATTTTTTTCATCTTTTTAAAAAATTAAAAATTAAGATTTAAACCTAAAGAAACTTGTCTGCTTCTAGGGAATGGTGCAAAATCCACTCCTGGTGTAAGAGGACTTCTTCTAATTGTAGAAACCTCTGGATCTAAACCTGAATATTTTGTAATAATAAATACGTTATTGGCAGTAGCATAAAATCTTAATTTAGCAATTCCATATTTAGAAAGTGCATCAGCTGGTAAGGTGTAACCTAAAGAAAGGGTATTCAAACGCAAGAAAGAACCATCCTCTACTGCCCAGTCACTAAATACATAATTTCTCATGAATGGAGACCATAAAGTAGTATTAGCATTCAAAGCTTCTAATTCGGCTGGATCAGTAACAAATTCTCCTGCAGCATTCAAATTAGTCCATCGGTTATCAGAGGCCATCAAAGAACTTAAATTTCTATACTGCGTATTTTCAGTTGCTGTACTATACTCGATTTTATTAGCATTGTAAACATCGTTCCCAAAACTATAGTTGAAAGCCGCTGATAAATCAAAACCATAGGCATTAGCATTTAACACAAAACCTCCCGTATGTTTAGGATTAGCATTACCTATTATTGTTAAATCATTTGCATCAACAACACCATCGCCATTAATATCTTTTAATTTCATTACTCCTGGAGCAAGTGTACCTAGAAGTGTAGTATTAGTGACACCTTCTTTCAATGTATAACTTGTACCATTATAGTCAAAATCAGACACCTCATAACGTCCATCGCTTTTATATCCATTCATTATCCCTAAAGGTTGTCCAACTCTTACTGCAAAATCATTGGCAAATGCTGTAGAAGCCCAGTTTGTTGATTCAAAAAAATCTTCCATAACCCCTAATGAATTGATGCGGTTTTTATTCATACCAAAGTTCATAGAAAGACTCAAACCATAATTAGGTTTGTTAATAATATTAAGATTTAATGAAGCCTCAATACCCGTATTTTGAGTCTCTCCCATATTTCTAAACTGGGTATCATAACCACTGCCTGGAACAATAAAATTAATCAACAAATCTCTGGTAATATTTTTATACGCTTCTACACTACCGCTAACTTTACCATTAAACAACTCGTAATCTAAACCGAAATTTTGAGTTATAGTGGTTTCCCATTTTAAGTCTGGATTAGGCATTGTTTTTGATGGAGCCCAAAAACTTGAAACTCCCTCAACCCATGTTGTAACATTAGGATTAAACAATAAACTGGTTTGTCCAACAGGAATATTGTTATTTCCAGCCTGACCATAACTGGCTCTTAGTTTCAATAATTTTAACCATGAAGCATTTTTTAAGAATTCTTCTTCTGAAAGTTTCCAAGCCAAAGCAGCTGAAGGAAAATAACCCCAACGATTATTTCCTAAAAACTTACTAGAGCCATCAGCACGGTAAGTTGCTGTAAATAAATAACGGTTTTTATAATCGTAATTTAAACGACCAAAAAACGACAATAATTTATCTTCTGGAGCATAAGTAGTTTGTGTAAACTGAGCATCCCCTTGAGAAGAAAGATTTTTTGCACTTTCAAAATTAAAAAACAAAGGGAAGGCGTGTATTTCACTAGTTAATTGGGTACTATTAGTTCTAATTAATTCTTGACCTGCAAGTAATTTTAAGCTATGATTTTCTCCTAATACTTTTTTGAAATCATAATTAGCTGTATTAGCAATTCTAAATGTAACATTCTTTCTATCAGATAACGCCAAGGCTGGTTGTCCTTGATTTTCTGCTGCTACCTGATTTCTAACATAAAAAGTAGAACGTCCATAAAAACGGTAATCTTGATTATAAAAATTATCTAAACCTAAGTCAGAACCTAATTGTAGTCCTGGCAATATTTTATAAGATATACCTCCCAAAACATTAAAGTTTTTTCTTAACTGAAGACGATCATTATCATCTGCAGCAACAAAAGGATGCACTAAAAAACTGGCATCTGCCTCGTCTGTATTATCTGAAGTTAAACCTTCTAAAGGAATTGGTGCATAAGCCACACTATTACGCAAACGCGCATCGGCCGAAACAGATTTCGCGTTTTGCTCATTTGTCCCTCCACCTTTGATTTCAGTATCAGAATAACGCACTGTGAAAGACAAATCTATTTTATCTGTAGCTTTACTTTTTAAAGCCATAGATAAATTATTTCTTTTATAATCTGATCCAATCATAATGGTTTTTTCATCAATATGAGCATAATTGAAATTGAAATTCATCTTTTCAGTTCCACCACGAATACCTAAATCACGGCTTCTAACTTCTCCCAAACGACCATAAACTTGTTTTTGCCAATTATTTCCTTTCATTCCTGCATAAAGATCACGATCTGACCATTGCCCAAAATATTGCTGATAAGAAGTATCATCCTCTTCAAAGCGATTCACATACTCATATTGCAATCTAACATATTCCTCTGGATTTAAAATATCAATAGTGTTAGCAACCTTTTTTAATCCATAAAAAGAATTAAATGACACCGACATTTTACCGTCTTTTCCCTTTTTAGTGGTTACAAGAATAACTCCATTAGCTCCTCTAGAACCATAAATTGCGGTAGAGGAAGCGTCTTTTAATACAGTAATACTTTCTATATCTGAAGGAGCAATATCATTTAGACTAGCTATAGGAAAACCATCTACAATAATCAATGGAGAAGCATCTTGTGTTAATGAACCTCCTCCTCTAATTCTAATATTAATCGCTGCATCTGGAGACCCCTCAGAAGAAGTTACCTGAACCCCTGCTATACGTCCAGTTAAACTCTCAGCAACATTAATCATATTGGTTTTTTTCAAATCTTCTCCTCCAATCGAAGCAACAGAACCTGTCAAATCTCCCCTTTTAGCCGTTCCATAACCAATTACCACTACTTCGTTTAATGTTGAACTTTCATCCATTAAAACAATATTCAAGGTTTTATTTTGTCCTACTACTTTTGATAAAGTTTCATAACCTATAAATGAAAAAATCAATTCACTATTAGGTCCACTTACGCGTATCGAGAATTTTCCATCAAAGTCAGTTTGAATTCCATTTTTAGTCCCTTTTTCAACAATATTTACTCCTGGAATTGGCATTCCTTGAGCATCTTTTACTGTTCCTGAAACTTGAATATCCTGATCAGCAACTATTTTCGCAACTGTATTTGTTACTAAAGGTGTTGCTTGCTCTTTCTTTTTTACTAATAATATTTGGCGATCATTTATACTATAAACAACATCAGTTCCTTTGAATATTTTTTCTAAAATTTCAGCAATTTTCTTTTTCTCAACATTCACAGAAACTTTTCTGTCTAAATCAATCAAGCTGCTCTCAAATAAAAATCGATACTCTGAAACCGATTCAATTTTATTGAATAACTGTTCTATAGTAGTATTGTTCACATTTAATGTCAACTTTGTATTTTGCGAATAAGTACTGGCTTGGATTCTCACCAAAGACAATATCAATAATAGCGTGGTTAGTTTCATTTTTAGACTAATTTTAGGCAAATACGGACTAAGCCATCTCCCTTTAATTATTTTTTTCATAATTTTGGTTGTTTTTTTAAATGATTTGATTTCTACACTTCGTTTGAAACACATTACTAAATCGGGAAATACTGGTCCTATTTTCCGATTTTTTTTCATATATTTCTTTCTTTAAAAAAAAATTACACTCTCATTTCATAAATTAGCTTTTTTTGTTAGTTAGTAAATTAGTTAGTTTATTTTTATCAGCTTTCCCTCTCTCTTGAAAGTGAAATCTTGAATTTTACTCATTGCTGTTAATACTTCTTCAATGCTTTCTATATTTTTATTAAAACTGGCATTGAACTTTTTATCTAAAAGCTCTTTTTTAGTATTCTCAATTGTAACATTATAAGAGCGTTCTAGTCTGATGATAATATCCTTAAAAGCTGCTTTTCTAAAAACCAGCTCCCCTGTCATCCATTCGGTATAGATTCGGGTATCTACTTTTTTAACCGCTATTGCTGCTTTTTGATTATTCCAAGTTCCTTTTTCACCTGGAACAAGCATAGTGTTGTTATTTGGCACTCCAACATTCGACAAACTAACTGATCCTTCCACCAATACTGTATTAATATCAGCTTCTTCTTTGTACGAACTCAGGTTGAACTTTGTCCCTAAAACTTTTACATTCACTCCTCTTGTTTTAACTATAAAAGGATGTGCTTTGTCTTTAGTAACACTAAAAAAAGCTTCTCCTTCTAAAACAACTTCTCTATTGTGTCCTTTTATAAATTGAACAGGATATTTTAAAGACGAACCTGCATTCATATTTACTTCTGTACCGTCAGACAATGTAATTTCAAATGTTTTTCCATAAGGAATTTTGATTTCGTTGTAAACTAATTTATTCATCGAATTAGACGAACTGTAACTAATTTTATTTTCTTTTTGAGAAGCAACTACTCCTCCATCTTTTTTTATAATTTGTTTTTCGCCATTAGGACTTAAAACCTGTATGTCTCCATTTTCTAAAACCAACTGAATCGCATCATCAGGAATTATCGTTTTAGTTTGTGTATCTGTTTTATATTGAAAAACATACACCAGACTTAGCAGGCCCACAAAAATTGCAGCATATTGAAAAAGATTTTTCCAATTAACCACAACCGTCTTTTTGTTTGCAGCTATTTTTTCTTTTAATTCTTCCCAGTTTTTTTCAGCATCCATTGATTCGATATATAACAATGCCTCTTCAAGTAAGCCATTATTCTGAAGTTCTTTAATCAGCTCTTGCTCTTCTTGAGACAACAAGTTTATTTTGGAAGCATCAATACTTCCATTACTTACTATTTCCTTTAGGATATTAACCAAATTTGGATTTGATTTCATATAAATATTTGTATGTTAAAGTTATGTTAGGAAAATATTGTTTTAGGGTGACAACATTATTAATTATTTTTTATTATTTTTACAGATAATGAAAAAAAACTAACTTTTTATTTTATATTTGACGCAATGTAATCCATTACAAAAGCAATAATCCTATTTTAAAATGTCAAACCACAAAGATTTAAAAATATTTGAAGGTTTATATAAAGACCATTTTGCCTTTTTATCTTTAGTTTCTTTTAACATAACTAAGGATAAAGATGTGGCAAAAGATCTTGTTCAGGATTTTTTTATTTACTTATGGGAAAAAGAAGACGCGATAAACTTTACAATTTCATTTAAAGCCTATGCTGCAAGAGCAGTAAAGAATTTAAGTCTTCAACATTTAGAAAAAAATAAAACAATCAGTTTAGAAAACAATAAAAAGGTCATTCCAAATTTTGAAGAACAAGCTGTTTTTGAAAAAACAGAAGAAACTACACAACCTAAAATACTTACTTTAGTTGATAGAATTCCTCAAGCGAGAAGAGAAATTTTCATGTCGCACATAGTAGAAGGACACAGTTATGCCGAAATTGCAGAAATGTATAATATTTCCATCAATACCGTAAAAACACAGATGAAGAGAGCGTATGCTTTTTTAAGAGAATTCGAAAACACAAGTGCTCTAACTACACTATTATTTTTTCTATTTAGAGATTAATTTTTCAAGAAACCTTAAAATTATTTTACTGAACTGGGCACACCAATTTTATCTCCAATTACAATTTCGTTTATACTCACATTTTGAGTATTGGTTAAAGTCATTCCGTTTTTAGCTGATTTTACAGTGATTTTATCCAAAACTATATTTTCAACTTTCTTTTCTGGAAAACCTTCAATAACAATGGCTGCATTGGAAGCCGACTCACAACTCACATTCGAAATAGAAATATCTGAAATTTTTGAAGGATATAAACCACCTCCTTCTCCATGGTAATTAGCAGTCATGTAGATACAATCTTCTACCTGACCCAGAGCAATATTTGAAAAATATAAATCCTTTACATAACCACCTCTATCCGAATTGGTTTTGATATAAATTCCTCTTTTTAAATAACCACTTGCTTTACAATTGTCAACAAAAACATTACGAACACCAGCTGACATTTCGCTACCAATAACGACAGCGTGCAATCCTTTGAATTCACAATTTCGAATAACAATATTCTCCGATGGATTATTGGAATTCGCACGACCTTCATCATCGCGTCCGGCTTTAATAGCCACATTATCATCGCCATTATTAAACTGAATATTCTCTATTAAAATATCGCTCGAATATTCAGGATCAATTCCGTCGTTATTGTTATTATGAGCGTCATATTTTAACCCTCGAAGGGTAATACTTTTCGATTTTAATAAATGCACACACCAAAATGGAGAATCTTCAATAGTAACGCCTTCCATTAAAATGTTTTTAGAATTTAAAAACTGAATCATTTGCGGTCTTAAAAAATGACCTTTACCAAAAACACGATCTTTTAACGGAACATTATTATGATTCATTTCCCGGCTTAAAAGCTTGTCTTTTTCTTCAAGCGGTTTCCATTTTATCCAGGTATTTTTAGCCTCACCATCAATGGTACCTGTTCCGGTTATAGCCACATTTTCGACATTATTTGCATAAATCAGCGGACTGTAATTGTACAACATCGTTCCTTCCCAACTGGTTAAAACCAATGGATAATCATCAGGATTAGAACCAAAACGTATTTTTGCTCCTGCTTCCAGATGCAAATTCACATTACTAACAAAATGAATCGGCCCATTAATAGTATAAACTCCTTTAGGAACTACAATAGTCCCTCCTTTCTTTTTACCACAGGCTTTCATAGCCTTGTCAAAAGCCGATTTACAATTGGTAACCGAATCACCTTTGGCTCCAAATTGAGTCACCGTAACCTTATACTTTGGAAAAACAGGCAACTGAATACGATTGACAATTCTTTCTATTTCAACCGTTTTATCCACAATTTTAGTTTGCGAACATAAAACATTGAAACACAACAACAGGACGAAATAAAAAAAATTGTTTTTCATGGTAATTATTATTTAATGTATTTTTTCAAGTCTAAATCCGTTTTTTTCAATTCGGCTATAGCCAATTTAGCAATTTCAGTAGCGCCTAATAATGACAAATGAGTGTCGTCATGTTTTTCGGTTTTGTAAAAAGAATTTTCACCTGCATTAAAATGCAAATGCAATTTTTTAGAACCTTCCACACCATAAGACTCTTCTAACAATTCCGTTAAATATTGTAAATCAATAAATGGCACTTTATAATCTGTAGCAACTAATCGAGTTTCCAACGGATAAAGTCCGTGTGTATCCACCAAAGTACCTTTTTCGTTGAAATTTCGTCTAACAATAGAAGAGAACAAAATTGGAGTTGCTCCTTTAGCTCTGGTTTCTTGCACAAATCGGATTAAATTTTGGCGATAAGCCGTACGCGGATTCGTGTACACACTTGGTTTATTTTCTTTTTGATCATTATGTCCAAATTGGATAAAAACATAATCGCCTTTTTTAAGCGTTTCTAAAACCGAATCCCAGCGTTTTTCATTGATAAAACTACGGGTGCTACGACCATTTTGCGCTCTATTATCAACTACCACATTATTATCAAAAAATTGTTGTAAAACCTGTGCCCATCCGTGTTCTGGATTTTCAGTTGGATTGGATTTATTTGCCATTGTAGAATCGCCAATCGTATAAACTGTCGTTTTTTGGGCAAAACAACTGCTAGCAATTAATAAAAAAAGAAATAATTTAATTTTCATAAAAATGTTTTATTTAAAATCGGAATACCAATTCAAATTTACCTTCGAATTTGATTCTCCTAAAATTTTCTCTAAAGTATAGTTTTTCGCTTCTGATTTTTTCAATTGGTATGACCAAGCTACTCTGTTTTCTGGCTGAAATCCTGATCCATAGCAATTGTATTCTGCATAAAAAGAAGCTTTCTCAGCATCTGCTTTTGACCAATTGTTCCAACCTTCTTTTCGAATGTGTTTTCCCATTTCGCAATTCAAAAAAACTGTTTTTGCATGAATACGCCAAGGTCGTCCCAGATAAACTTGAGTTGCTTTTTCATTTGCAGTCAATTTGCAATTCATAAAAACAAAACCATATTTTGCACCTTCCGTTGTTGAAGCTGCAGTCAAATAAGAATCGCTTTTAGCATGAATCGTACAATTATCAAATACAGCAGTTGTATTTCCAAAAATAAAATCAACCGTTCCTTCAATAAAACAATCTTTAAAATACTGTTTAAATCCTTCACCCGAAGTGTACAAAGTATCCTGATTTCCTGAAATTATACAATTAGAGACCACCACTCTATTGGCAACTACAGACAAAGCGACAGCTTGCCCTACAGGACCAGCAGTATTTTGAATAGTCAAATTAGATGCTACAAAATCATTGGCTTCAACCGAAACTGTTGGCGTCATAAACGTACTATTTCGACCTAAATTGATTTTTCCAAAATAATCATCATAACTAATGATGGTTTTTTCTTTGCTTTCACCAATTAGTGAAATTTTAGTATTCCACTCTGGAACACGCACTTTTTCATAATAAATTCCGTTTTTTACCGTAATAAAAACACGCTTGTACGGAAAAGAAGGCGAATTGTATATGGCATCCTGAATACTCGTATAGTCTCCGCTGCCATCTAAGGCTACTATAATGTTATAGTCGTCTTTAGGTGCTTTAGTTACTTTTTTTTGGATGGAATTTGATTCAGTTGAAAGTTTTTTTTTCCACTTATCGTATTTTTTCAATACTTCTTTAGGTTCATTGGTGTACCAGGCATAACCATTTCTTCTTTCGTCTCCAATTTCAGATAAGGAATATTTTTTGACTCCGTCTCTGTCTGAAAAGAAAGGTTTATTGTCGTCCAATTCCATAAAACGAGCCCAAAGCGGAAGCGCATTAGCATCTGGAATCATTTTTTTATCGACTATTTTACCGTTTTTTACAATGCGTTCCTCTCTTAATCCTGTAATTTTTACTTTTTCAAACCACGTAACCGCAGCATCAACCGCAGTAATTACTTCTTTCGAAGGATTCTCAATCGACATTAACAACAAAACAATTTTAGCTGATTCTTTACCACTTAAAGAGGGTAACTCATACGCACGAGCTTTGGCTGGCAAAAAAGTATTTTCATCGTGCTGTGCACACCAGGCTGTCAACACGCCGTTTTGTTTGTATTGGGTTTTTATGATACAATCAATTCCTTTATCAAAAGCAATTTTGCATTTTTCAATAATTTCTTCCGATGGCTGAATCGAATAATATCCTGTTTTATTCTTAAGTTCTATTATAATTTCCAGAATTCGTACCATCGAATCATCATTATACGTAATATGTGTATAATATCCTTTTTTCAAAGGATAAAATTGCGGCCATCCACCATTACCATATTGCGCTTTTAATAAATAATCCAATCCTAACAGAAAGGCTTTTTTATAGCTTTCGTCAGGCTGTTGCTTGTAAATTTTAGAAAGAAAAAGCATTTCCTGAGAAGTCGCATTATTATCCGTAGTACTGCCTTCTGCTGTATTTTTCAATCCTAACAATTCTTTCTTTTGAGTATCAGAAAGTGGTTTTTGCATCTGAATATTTTTTGGCCATCCACCAATATTACGTTGGTACAACAACACATTTTCTGCAACAGCTTTTGCTTCTGAAGATGCAAACCATTGGTCATTACTATCCATTTCGGTAATACTCTTCCATGATTTATCAAGAACTTGTGCATCAACACTAATTCCTGTAGTAAATGAGACAAAAAGTGCTAGTATAACTTTACAAAAAGTATTCATAATTTCTTATTTATTAAATCGAAACCAATCGATATTTACACTTCCAGCATCATTAATTTTCCCTTCTCTAAGCGCTGTAAATCCAAGTTTAGCACCAATCCATTTTCCTTCACGAGATTTGAAATCTTCGCCTAATGGTTGGAATTTCTCACCGTCTAAACTATAAAAGAAACTGCATATTCCGCCGTCTTTTACTTTCACTTGTAGGTAAAAAGAATTGCTTGCTAGTTTTACTGCTTTACTTTCCGTTTCAACGCCTTTTTTATCGGCATTTTTACAATTTACCTGAGAGATAAATAATTCTCCTTTTTCTTGTTTTACTTTTAGCATACTGTAATCCAAACCAAGAACAACTAAACCAACGCTTTCTCCGTCAAAACGCGCATTAAAAGTCATTTTGGCGGTAGCCGTAAATTCGTTAGCTGGAAATTTCTGTGCTAAAATATTGGGTACATCAAATAAATTGATTGCTTTTTCAGGCATTGGACGACAGAACATGGTGTAATGTCCCATTGATGTCGGCATTCCCCAATACACTTGATAATTAGCATGCCATTGCCATTGCAATCCTAATTTAGGAGAATTAAATTCATCTGAATCTGGAGGTGTCATTATTGGATAAGTTTTTCCAACATTCGGTTTTTTATAAGTCAAAACGGGCTCTCCTTTTCCGTCTTTGTCATTATCAATTCCAATAACAGGCCAATCGTTAATCCATTTCATCGGTTGCAAATGCACAATTCGTCCATAAGCCCCTTTATCCTGAAAATGAAAAAACCAATCTTCGCCCGTTTGAGTTTGTACCCAGGCTCCCTGATGAGGTCCATTAATAGGCGTATTTCCCTGATCTATAACTTTTCGTTTTTCATAAGGACCAAAAACATTTTTAGAACGTAAAACCGTTTGCCAACCAGTAGGAACACCACCTGCTGGAGCAAAAATGTAATAATAGCCATTTCGCTTGTAAAACTTCGGCCCTTCAACGGTAGCTTCATCAAGATGTCCGTCAAGAACCATAACTGCATCGTCATTAGCGACTGTTCCTTCTGGATTCATTGAACAAACAGCCAATAAACTTTTGGCACCAGCACGACTTCCTGCAAAAGCGAATCCTAAATAAGCCTTACCATCATCATCCCATAAAGGTGCTGGATCAATAAGTCCTACTCCTGCTTTTACTAATATTGGCTCAGACCAAAGTCCTTTTGGATCCTTAGTTTTTACCATATAAATTCCGTAATCCGGATCTGGATAATAAATATAAAACTCCTTATTATGATAACGAATACAAGGAGCCCAAACTCCGTTTCCGTGTTGCGGGATATCAAAAACATCAAAAGGAGGTTGTTTTTGAAGCGCATAATTTACCAATTCCCAATTGACCATATCCTTAGAATGCAAAATAGGCAAACCAGGAACACAATTAAAAGAAGAAGAAGTCATGTAATAATCGTCCCCCACTCTAATCGCATCCGGATCAGAATAATCAGCATGCAAAATGGGATTTTTATAAGTTCCATCGCCATTATCAGCCACCCAAACTTTAGAATATTCATTTGTTTTTTGTGCAACAGTTAGTTGGCTCGAAAGCATAACTAATCCTATTGCAACTGCATTATTTATAAACTTCATAGAAGAAAATTAATACATTAATAATGTGATTTTTTAAACCATATAAGTCATATAAGTTTTGACCTGAATTCGTTTAATTTACAAATTTAACTTTAAACACAAGCCCACATAAGCATAAATTGGCTTGAGAAATCTCATTTTAGATTTAACAAAACCATCAAGAAATTAAGAGACATTAAGTCTAAATTTTCTTAATTTCTTAATGGTGAACTTTTAATCTTTATGGTTTGAAATTATCTGTTTAATTCGATAGCCGCTAAGATAAATGGCCCTGTTGCTTTAGGATCATTGTCTTTCTTTTTCTCATTTACATAATACTCATAAGAACCATCTCTATATGGATTCCCACCTAAACCTGCTACCTGGCAACATTGAGTCAATGTAATTCCACCATCAGCATCAGTCTTGATTAATTGAGTAGTTAAACCATCAAAAGCATGATTAGCTACTTTTTTAAATTTAGCTGGCAAATAGCCTTTGTTTACTCCTTTTGCTAAAGCATAAGCAAACATAGAAGAACCTGAAGCTTCAAGATAATTTCCTTCTCTATCGCCCATATCAGTTACCTGATACCACAATCCTGTTTTTTTGTCTTGAACTTTTTCTAAGGCTACAGCCAACTCGTTCAAGTAACCTACTAACTCTTTTTGTTTTGGATGTTCTTTTGGAAAATTATCCAAAACATCAACTAATGCCATTGCATACCAACCTAAAGCACGAGACCAGAAATTAGGTGATTTTCCAGTTACTTTATCAGCCCAAGGCATCATTTTACTTTCGTCCCAAGCATGGTACAATAATCCTGTTTTAGGATCTTTATCGTTTTTCTCAAGCAATTCAAATTGTTTGGCTACATCATCAAGATTTTTTCCATTTTCAAACTTAACCGTATATTCAGTGTAGAAAGGTTGTCCCATGTACAAGCCATCTAACCACATTTGATTTGGATAGATTTTTTTATGCCAGAATCCTCCACTTGCTGTTCTCGGCTGTCCATCTAATTGTTTTCTGATGGTTTGCATAGCCGTTAAATATTTTTTCTCTTTTGTTTTATCATAGATACTGAACAAAATATTAGCTGCTACCACCATATCGATATTGTATTTATCCATATCATAAGTAGCAATTTTACCATTTTCGTCAATTAAAGCATCGGCGTATCCTTTTACATATTCGTAATATCTTTCGTCAGCTGTTTTTTTGTAAAGTTCCTCAATAGAACTCGCTACTAAACCGTGAACATAATCCCATTTTGCTGTAGTTCTATCATCAATTTGAAAAGCTTTTGGATGGCGTTTCATTAATGTCAACGCCATCTTTTCAGACCATTTCAAGTTTGACGATGTTAATTCTTTTTTAGTTGAAGATGCAGTTGATTGTGATTTACAGCTTGTAAAAACCAAAGTTCCTGCTAAAATAAAAGTGAAAATAAATTGACTTGCTTTCATCATGTTATATTTTTAAATTGATTATATATATTTCTTTTTTTAAACTTCTGATTGATAATTTTATAAAAACTCTAATTCTTATTTAGGGCTTTCTGCTTTTTTTCCATTGATATAAGTCTCAACAAATTGAATATTAGTTACATTTTCTATCGAATATGCTTCACCTACTTTATCAATTGTTACATTTTTTAATAATACGTTTTCAATTGGTAATTCTTTGTATCCTTTAGCCAAAACGCCAAATTTTCCACCATTTTTAACTTTTACGTTTTCTAAAATCACATTCTTTACTTGAGGAATAAAATTTCCTGTTTGATTTCCGTAAACATTATAAAACATATTGATCCTTAAAACAGCTTCTTTTACTTGTCCTACTTCAATGTTTCGAACAAAAACATTTTCAACAATACCACCTCTTCTAGAATTTGATTTTATTCGAATGGCTCTATCTAAATTAGGACTGTCCATTTTGCAATTTTCGACAAAAACATTTTTTATCCCTCCAGTCATTTCACTTCCCATAACTACACCACCGTGACCGTCAAGCATCATACAATCTTGTACAATTATGTTTTCGCTTTTCATAGCTACTCGTCTTCCATCACCATCTTTACCTGCTTTAATTGCAATACAATCGTCACCTGTATTAAAAGTACAATTTTTAATAATCACATTTTTAGAGTATTCTGGATCACATCCGTCATTATTAGGACCATGACTTTCTACAGTAACACCATCAACTGTTACATTAGTGGATTTCATTGGATGAATAACCCAAAACGGAGCGTTTATAATCTTTACATCTTTAATCAAGGCATCAGTACAGCTAAAAAACTCTACAAAACTCGGTCTCAAATAAGAACCTTCTCCATAAATTCTTTGCTCAACTGGTACATTTTGTTCCCCTGATTCTACTAAACGAACACGATTTTGAGGATCATTCTGATTTCCTTTTCCTTCAGACCATCCGTATTGTTTTGCACCACACCAGTACCACCAGTTTTCGTTATCGGCTTGACCGTTTAAAATTCCTTTACCCGTAACGGCGATATTTTTTTTATTGTAAGCGTAGATTAATGGAGAATGATTCATCAATTCGGTTCCTTCAAAAGAAGTAAGCACTAATGGATAATCAGAAGATTTAGTGCTAAATAAAATCTCAGCACCCTCTTCTAAATGAAGATTTACATTATTATCTAAATGAATAGGTCCTGTTAAAAATTTACCTGATGGAACAACAACTTTTCCGCCTCCGTTTTTTGTACAAGTTTCAATTGCTCTTTTAAAAGCTTCAGAATTATTATGCTGTCCTCCACTTTTTGCTCCAAAATCAACAATACTATATGCTTTATTTTTAAAAGTTGGAACCACTACTGCTCTTTCTATTTCTTGTTTTACTTTCCATGGATCAGTTAAAACATCAGCACTTTTTTGAGCAGCACAATTGAAGAAAAGAGCCGACACTAAAGCTGTAGAAAAACACAAAAGTGATCCGTAAAATTTATTTTTCATCGATTAAAAAATTAAAGAAGTGTAAATTTTGAATAAAAACAATCGACTAACACAAATTTCATTCCGAAACAAAAGCGTAAATTGATGCAATCGATTACACAAATCTATAGCTATTTTTTATAAAAAACTATATATTTGGATAAAAAAAAAATAGATTTACACAAAAAAAAGATGTTTTATTTTAGTTAATAGAAAAATACTATGAAAAACAACTATTAACTGTAAAAACAAGCTTAAAAATTTCTTTTGATTTCAAATTCAAATTTATATGAAACACAAACAAACGATTATAGAAAAAAAAATATTATTTTTACCGAGATAGACTATTATAATGAGTGAAAAAACAACGATTTATGACATTGCCAAGGAGCTAAATATCACTGCAGCAACTGTCTCAAGAGCATTAAACAACAACCCAAAAATAAGCCATAGTACACGAAAATTAGTTCTTGAAACAGCTAATAAAATGAACTATAAGCAAAACAGACTAGCACTAGCATTAAGAAGCGGAAAAAGCAATAATGTTGGCGTTATTGTACCCCGAATTAACACTAATTTTTTCGCATCAGTAATTAGAGGTATTGAAGAAGCCTTACATCCAGAAGGTTACCATGTTATTATTTGCCAGACACATGAAGACAAGAATAGAGAAATTGAAAACATCAATACTTTATTAAACGCTCAGGTTGATGGTATTTTAATGTCTATATCTAATCTTCCTAAAGAAAACGATCATTATCTGCAACGCGTAACGCAAAAAAATATTCCTCTAATCTTTTTTGACAGAAAAAAAGAAATGGATAATGTAAGTTCAGTAACCATTGATGACTATCAGGCATCTTATGAAATTACGCAACACCTTCTCGAACAAGGTTGTGACAAAATTGCCTACTTCTCCGGAGATCGTACTTTAGAGATATATGAAGACCGGTTTAGAGGTTATCAACAAGCCTTGCTTGACAATAATATCGCAATAAACGAAGATTATATTATTCCTATAAAGAGTAATGTGGTTGAAGGAAGAGATGCTGTTGAAAAATTATTAGCGTTAGAAAACCCGCCAAATGCTATTTTTTCTACTAGTGATTTTGCTGCTTTAGGTGCCATTCAAAAACTAAAAGAACATAACATTAAAATACCTGAAGACTTTTGCGTTTTTGGTTTTGGCAATGAACCTTTTACCAAATTTATGGAACTATCAATTTCGAGTGTGGATCAGGCGCCATTAGAAATGGGAAAAATGACTGCTCAGGTATTTTTAGACAAAATAAACAATGTAGACAATACTAAAACAGGAAAAACAGTAGTATTAATGCCTAAACTGCACATCAGACAATCATCGACAAGAATAAAATAAAAAAAGGGAAGTGTTTAAAAAAACACCTCCCTTTTTAACTAAAAACAAAATCTAAAAACAATCTTTATAGCGATACTCCTCTTTTCCAAGGAATGAAGTCATTTTGATTTAAAATCGCAGCCTTAGTCTTAATTTCACCACTAGCTACTTTAATAATATATTCTAACATTTCATCAGCTGTTTCTTCAATCGATTTTTCACCTGTAATAATTCCACCAGTATTAAAATCGATAATATCAGACATTTTTTCTGCCAATTGCGTATTAGATGATACTTTTACTACCGGAGCAATTGGATTTCCTGTTGGAGTTCCTAAACCTGTTGTAAACAATACCATATTTGCTCCTGAACCTACCATTGCAGTAGTACATTCTACGTCATTTCCTGGAGTACATAGTAATGTAAATCCTGGTTCGTTGATATACTCTCCATAATCATAAACCCCTACAATTGGTGAAGTTCCACCTTTTTTAGAAGCACCTGCTGATTTCATAGCATCCGTAATCAAACCGTCTTTAATGTTACCCGGAGAAGGATTCATATCAAATCCTGAACCTGCATCAACAACAGTTTTCTCATACCATTGCATTAACTCTAAGAAACGTTCTCCGTCTTTATCATCCACACAACGGTTAACTAATTCCTGCTCAACACCACATAATTCAGGGAATTCAGAAAGAATAGTAGTTCCTCCTAAAGCCACTAATTTATCAGACAACACCCCTAATGTTGGGTTTGCAGAAATTCCTGAGAATCCATCTGAACCACCACACTCTAAACCAATTCTTAATTTAGATAATGGAGCTGGAGTTCTCTTAATTTCATTTGCTTTTTTAATCGCTTCGAAAGAATCTTTAACCACACTACTCAACATAGCCTCGATAGTTCCAATAGACTGTTGGTCGTAAATTAAAACTGGTTTTTGGTTATCAGGATTAATAGCTTTTAAAGCATCCTGAAAAATTGAGATTTGTAAGTTTTGACAACCTAAACTCAACACCGTTGCTCCAGCTACGTTAGGATTATTTACATATCCAGCCAATAATTTTGCTAAACTATGTGCATCCTGACGAATTCCTCCACAACCACCTTGGTGCGTGATGAATTTTACTTCGATATTATTGAATAATTCAGCATCATTTGAAGCCGCTTCGTTACCAGCACCTCCAGTTTCTGATTTCACTAATGAACGCAACAACAATTGGTAATCGTTTTCTTTTGGCTTCATTAATTCCTTTTCGAAAATATCTTTCAAGATTTCGATATTTCTGTTTTCACAAAAAACTAAAGGAAAAAACAACCATACGTTTTCAGTACCTACCTGACCGTCTGCACGGTGGTATCCGTTAAAAGTTTTATCTTTCCATTTGTCAACGTTAGGAACATCCCAACCAATAGTTTCTGTTTTACCAGTAACTTTAGCACTTTCGTGTTTTACATTAAGAGTAGTAATAACATCTCCTTTTGCAATTTTTTGGTTTGCTTTCCCTACGATTACACCATACATATAAATTTTGTCTCCAGATTCAAAATCTTTCATCGCAATTTTATGCTTCATCTTAGTATCTGATAATACTAAAACGTCTTCTCCTTCAAATGCAATAGTTTCTCCAGCAACTAGGTTTACTAAAGCTACAGCTACATTATCAGAAGGATCTACTTTTATTAATTTCTTTTGCATTTTAATTACTTGGTTTTTTGTTTTTTGTCTTTTATTTTTTTTGAGAGAAATTGATATAACCTTGTTCTATACCATTGGCTTCAATTTCATTTAAAGCAAGCACTAAAGTTTGTGCTAATCCATCAACTTTTGTTAAATCTTCGTCCCAAAATGCTGTATTACTTAAAACGCTAGCCACAACAGCATCTAAATCTTTTAATTCCCATGCTTTTTTGAATTCTTCAACTAATTCCGGAGTATCTTTTACAGGTAAAGCTTCGTTATTCCAGGTTCCTTTGTAGAATTGGATTAAACAAGCTAATGAAAAAGTTAAGCTAGTAGGAAGTTGTTTAGTAGCATTATAATATCCCAATAAACTTGGTAAAACTCTTACTTTGAATTTTGAGATTGAATTTAAAGCAATATCAGCCAATGCATGCTTGATAAATGGATTTTTAAAACGATCCATTACTTCTTCAGCATAGGCAGTGATTTCGTTTTTATCCATAGGAAGTGTTTCGCTAATTTCACTGATAACATTATCTACAAACGGTCCAGTAAAACCACCATTAACGGTTTCCATAACCAATTTGTTACCATATAAAAGTGAAACAGGAACCATCGCAGTATGAGCTCCGTTCAAAATACGAACTTTAATCATTTTGAATGGACGAATATCATCAACAATTTTTACATTCAAATCTGTTTTATGAAATGGTAATTTTGCTTTTAAATCATCCCCGCCTTCAATTGCCCAAAGGAAGAATGGCTCAGCCGCAACAATTAAATTATCCTGATAATCTAATTTATTATTGTAGTCTTCAATTTCAGCTCTTGGATATCCAGGAACGATTCTGTCAACCAAAGTACTGTGATACGTACAAGCATCAGATACCCAAGTTTTGAATGCATCCTCTAATTTCCATAAATCAACATATTGCAAAATACATTTTTTAAGTGCCTCTGAATTATAATCAATCAATTCACAAGGAATGATAGTCAATCCTTTAGCAGCATCTCCATTAAAATGTTTGAATCTTTCGTATAATAAAACAGTCAACTTTGCAGGGAATGAAGCTGGTGGCTGCATATCCGGAGTATCAGTATTAACAAATTCAATTCCTGCTTCTGTAGTATTTGAAACAATAAACTGAAGTTCTTCTTCTTTAGCTAATGCTAAATAATCAGCAAAATTACTATAAGGGTTTATAGCTTTTACAATATTAGAAATTAACTGAATATCTTGTATTTTTTCACCTTTTTTAATTCCGTTCATAAACAATGTATAAAGACCATCCTGATCATTAATCATGTCTACCATACCACCTGCTAATGGCTGAACAACTGCAATTCCGGCATTGAAATCTACTTCATTATTTAATCTTTGAAAAGCGTAATCAACGAAAGCTCTTAAAAAGTTACCTTCACCAAATTGTACTACTTTAATTGGATTTAATTGCTCTAAACCTCTATTTTTTCTATTTAATTTTTCCATTGTATTGAACTAAATCTATTGTACTAATTTTTATTTTTTGCGTAAATCGCTAATAATTGCTAAAGTATCTTTTACTTTTTGAGTTAATCCAGCGTAGTCTTTGCTCTCTAAAACTGCTGCTGAGATTAATTGAGAACCAATTCCAACACAAGTTACACCTGCATCAAACCAAGATTTCAAGTTTTCTCTTTCAGTAGAAACTCCTCCTGTAGGCATAATGCTTGTCCAAGGACATGGTCCTTTGATTCCTTTGATAAATTGTGGTCCGTAGATTTCTCCCGGGAACAATTTTACAATTTCGCAACCTAATTCTTCGGCTCTGGCAATCTCTGACAATGTACCACAACCTGGAGACCATAATACTTTTCTACGATTACAAGCAATAGCAATATCTTCTCTAAACACAGGAGTTACAATAAAATTAGCTCCTATTTGCATATACAATGAAGCAGCTGCAGCATCAGTTACAGATCCTACTCCCATTATCATTCCTGGTAATTCTTTGATAGCGTATTTTGTTAATTCAGCAAAAACTTCATGAGCGAAATCTCCTCTGGCAGTAAACTCCATCAAACGAGCTCCTCCATCATAACAAGCTTTCAAAACATTTTTACTTACTTCAATATCTTTGTTAAAAAACAATGGAATCATCCCTGTTTCTTTCATTGCAATAGCAACTTCTATACGTGTAAATTGAGCCATTTTATCTTTTTTTATCTTGAAACTTTACCTGTAAAATCACCGTCAAGTAATTTTTCAATTTCATTTTTAGTAATTAAATTATAATCTCCGAAAATCGTGTGTTTTAAACAACAAGCAGCCACTGCAAAGTTTAATGCTCTTTCTTTATCCAAAGGTTCTTCGTTCAATCCGTAGATCAAACCGCCCATGAAAGCATCTCCACTACCTACTCTATCCACCACAGGAGTTACGTCCTGAACAGCAGCTTTGAATATTTCTTTTCCATCATAAAGGATTCCTCCAATACGCTGATGAGAAGCACTTACTGAATAGCGCAAAGTAGTTGCCATAAATTTCAATTCAGGACACAATTTGAAAACAGTATCGTAAACAGCTGGTAAAGTTTCCGGTTTTTGATAATCAGGATCTACTTTATCTAAACCTAACATAAAATTAGCCGTATCAATATCGCCTAATATAATGTTACTGTATTTCAACATTTCTGGCATAACGTCTTTAGGTTGTTTGCCATAATTCCACAATTTGGAACGGTAGTTTAAATCAGTAGAAATAGTCAAACCTAATTCGTGAGCCACTTTTATAGCTTCCAAACAAGCTTCGGCAGCCGTTTCAGAAAGTGCAGGAGTAATTCCGCTCCAATGAAACCAGGTTGCATCTTTTAATATTTCTTTCCAGTCAAATTCTCCTTTTTTCAAAGTAGACATTGAACTGTTTGCTCTATCATAAATTACATTACTGGCACGAGTACTAGTTCCTGTTTCAAGAAAATAAATCCCCAAACGATCGCCACCTTTCATTACATTTTTACAATCTACATCCAGTTTGCGCATTTCGTGAATAGCACAATTACCTAATTCATTATCAGGTATTTTAGTAACAAATTCTGCCTTCATCCCGTAATTTACAAGCGAAACAGCAACATTAAATTCTCCCCCTCCATAGGTTGCTTTATACGAATCGGCCTGAGCAAATCTCAAATGCCTTTCTGTTGATAAACGCAGTAGAATTTCTCCAAAAGTGACTACTTTTTTCATATGTAGTTAATGTTTTTTTTCAAGGAATATGTCATCGCCATTCTTCATTTATATTTTTGATAATTGAATCATGGCGATTTCAAGTGAAAAATTTTTATAAATTATACTTAATTATTTTCTTAACCTTTTACTGGAAATTTAAAATATTCCTTAGCGTTACCATAGCTAATATCGGATACCATTTTTCCAATCCATTCCATTTCAGAAGCTGGTAATTCACCTCTTTTGATTTCATCACCCAAAAGGTTACAAAGGATACGTCTGAAATATTCGTGTCTTGGAAAAGACAAGAAACTTCTTGAATCAGTCAACATACCCACAAAACAGCTAATCAAACTCATGTTAGAAAGCGCATTCAATTGTTTTGTCATTCCGTCTTTTTGATCTAAGAACCACCATCCTGAACCAAATTGTACTTTTCCTCTAACACTTCCGTCGTTAAAGTTACCAATCATGGTAGCCATCACTTCGTTATCCGCTGGATTCAAGTTATAAATAATAGTTTTAGTCAATTTATCTTTACTGTCCAAAGCATTTAAGAAAGCTGATAATTTTTGAGCCTGTGGATAATCTCCAATAGAATCCCATCCTGTATCAGGTCCTAAAACACGGTGCATACGAGCATTATTATTTCTCAAAGCTCCTAAGTGAAATTGTTGTACCCATCCAAATTCATGATACGTTTCACATAAGAATACTAAAATAGCACTTTGGAATTTCAACGCTTCTTCATTACTGATCACTTGATTTTCTCTTTTCTTTTTGAAAATAGCACTTACTTCGTTTTCAGTATAGTTTTCGAAATAAATTTGGTCTAATCCGTGGTCACAAAGTTGGCAACCATTTGCATTAAAATACTCAATTCTATTTCTTAAAGCGGCACGTAAATCAGCATAAGTATTGATTTCAGTAGATGCTTTTTGTGCTAAAACATCAAGGTATTCGTTATAACCATCATTTGCAATTAAAATCGCTTTGTCAGGTCTAAAAGCAGTACTTACCGTTGTTTTAAAATCACTTTTCAATAATTGAGCGTGAAAATCTAAACTATCAATTGGATCTTCAGTAGTACATACTAATTCAGCATTTACTTTACGCAACAAGTTTCTTGTGCTGTATTCCGCTGAATTTACTTTTGCAGAAGTTTCTTCGTAAATTCTTTCAGCCGATTTCTCGTTTAATAAATCAGTAATACCAAAATAACGAGCTAACTCCAGGTGAGTCCAGTGATACAATGGGTTACGCATTGTATAAGGAACTGTTTTTGCCCAGTTTAAAAATTTATCTTTATCAGAACCATTACCAGTAACAAATTGTTCATTGATCCCTAAAGTACGCATGGCGCGCCATTTGTAGTGATCACCCTTAATCCAAACATCAGTAATGTTGTTGAAAATTTTATCTTCAGCAATAAACTGAGGGCTTAAGTGATTATGGTAATCAATAATCGGTTGGTTTTTAGAATAATTATGGTATAATTCTTCTGCGAATTTATTTTCTAATAAAAAGTTATCGTTTATAAAAGTGCTCATTATAGTTTACTTAAAATATTAATCTTCATTTGATGGTTTTCCAATGGTAGCCAAAATTCCACCATCAACATATAAAATGTGACCGTTAACAAAATCACTAGCTTTAGACGATAAAAAGATAGCTGCTCCAGCTAAATCTCCCGGGTCTCCCCATTTAGCCGCTGGTGTTCTGCTGATGATAAAATCGTTAAATGGATGTCCATCAACTCTAATTGGTTTTGTTTGTTCTGTTGCAAAATAACCTGGACCAATTCCGTTAATCTGCACATTGTATTTAGCCCATTCGGTAGCCATATTTTTAGTCAACATTTTCAAACCACCTTTTGCAGCAGCATAAGCTGAAACTGTGCTACGCCCTAATTCACTCATCATTGAGCAAATATTGATGATTTTTCCTTGTCTTCTCTCAATCATTCCTTTAGCCACATGCTTAGAAACAATAAACGGACTCACTAAATCTATATCAATTACTTCTCTGAAATCAGCAACTTCCATATCAAGCAATGGAATTCTTTTAATAATTCCAGCGTTGTTAATTAAGATATCGATTGGTCCAACTTCGCTTTCAATTTTTGCTACAGCTGCTTTAACTTCCTGCTCTTCAGTTACATTAAATCTGTAACCAACAGCATTAATTCCTTCGCTTTTAAGTGCTGCTACAGCGTCATCAATTTTTTGTTGCGATGAATTTCCGTTTATAACAATTGTTGCTCCTGCTTCACCTAAACCTTTAGCCATTGCCATTCCCAGTCCGTGTGTACTTCCTGTGATAAGAGCAACTTTGCCTTTTATATCAAATAAATTTGTCATTATTTTTTATCTTAAATCAGTGATTTTACAAACATCCATATCTCCATAATCCAAGTTCTCTCCAGCCATACCCCAAATAAAAGTATAATTAGATGTTCCTGATCCAGAGTGGATAGACCATGGTGGAGAAATAACCGCTTGATGATTGTTCATCCAGATGTGTCTTGTTTCTTGTGGTTCTCCCATAAAATGACAAACAGCTTGATTTTCTGGAATATCTAAGTAAAAATAAACTTCCATACGACGATCATGAACGTGAGCTGGCATAGTATTCCATACACTTCCTGGACGCAATTCGGTCATTCCCATTTGCAATTGGCAAGTAGTAACTACACTTCCAATAATCATTTGGTTTACCGTACGGTGATTAGCCGTTTCCATAGTACCTAATTCTAATTTGTTTGCCTCAGCTAAACTTACCTGAACTGTTGGATAAGTAGTATGAGCTGGAGCCGAATTAATATAAAATTTAGCTGGGTTTTTAGCGTCAGCACTTTTAAATATTACTTCTTTATTTCCGCTACCAATATATAAAGCATCTTTAAAACCTAGTTCGTATGATTTGCCTTCAACAACTACAGAACCATTTCCACCAACATTGATAATTCCCATTTCTCTACGCTCTAAAAAATAAGTTGATTTTAGAGGATCAATAGTCTCAAGTGTCAAATCTTTTACAGGAACAGCTGAACCAGCAATATATCTATCATAGTGCGAGTAAGTTAATGTAATTTCATTTTCTTGCATTAGATTATCAATCAAGAATTCATCTCTTAATTGTTTGGTATCATATTGTTTTACTGCTTGAGGGCTAGAGGCGTATCTAGAACTATAATTTGTCATAATTATCTAATTTTAATGTAATCGATTACAAAGGTATTAATTTAATTTATTTATTCTCTATTTTATAAAAAAACAAAGTTCTGTATAAAAAGTTAAAAAAAAGAAAAAAGCCCTCTTAATTACAAGAGAGCTCTTTTGATTTTATAAATCAGTTATAGGTGCATATTTAGGCACTAATGATTTCATAACCATCCAACCTATCAAATAACAAACGGCACAAATGGAGAAGATGATAAAGTAACCTGCTTCAATTCCTTGGAAACCCATAAAATCCATATTGGTATTTTTACTATAATCAAACAAAACTCCTGAACCTTTATTAATAACTGTCGAGCCAATTCCTCCAGCTAAACCACCAATACCTGTAATGGTAGCTATGGCTTTTTTAGGAAACATATCTCCTACTGTTGTAAAAATGTTAGCAGACCAAGCTTGGTGAGCAGCTCCTGCAATACCAATAATAATTACTGGCAACCAATACGAAATGTGCCCTAACGGTTGAGCAACTAATGCTAATAGTGGAAAGAATGCAAATATCAACATCGCCTTCATTCTTCCTTCGTATGGATTCATTCCTTTTTTCTCTACAAAATAAGTTGGCAACCAACCTCCAATTATAGACAATAATGTAATCATATACAATACAAATAATGGAAAAGCCGCTTCTGTAGAATCCATTCCATAAACCGAACTTAAATAAGCAGGTGTCCAGAATAAGAAAAACCACCAAACTCCATCAGTCATGAATTTTCCAAAAGCAAAAGCCCATGTTTGTTTGTATCTAAAACAATCTTTAAAAGTAACTCTTGTAGTCGTTTCAGGAACATACCCTACTAATTTACTATCAGCAATAACATCTTGTTGAATGTATTCTAATTCAGCCGGACTAACTTTTGCATGCTTTTCTGGTTTATCATACATAAAAACCCAGAATCCCATCCAAACAAATCCTAGAGCACCAATAATTATAAAAGCCATTTCCCAACCGTAAGCTTTAGCAATAAAAGGAATTGTTATTGGCGCAGCCAATGCTCCTACTGTTGCCCCTGCATTGAAAATACTAGTCGAAAACGCTCTGTCTTTTTTTGGAAAATATTCGGCTGTAGTTTTAATTGCAGCTGGAAAATTTCCTGCTTCTCCTAATGCTAACACAAAACGAGCAAAAATAAACAACGTAACACTCACATTAATAACTAAACCTGTGTCATTAATATTTTCAATAATATTTTTAGCTCCTTCAAAACCCACGAACCAATTTCCAGTGATAATTCCAGAAGTTGCAATTCCTGCAAATGCGTGCAAACAAGCTCCTAAAGACCAAACTCCAATTGCCCAAAGGAAACCTTTTTTAGTATCCATCCAATCTACAAACTTCCCTGCAAACAACAAAGAAACTGCATAAAAAATTGAAAACAAGGCTGTAATATTTCCGTAATCGTTATTTGTCCAGTGAAATTCAGGAGCTATAAAATCACTCCATGTCAAAGACAGAACCTGTCTATCTAAATAATTTATTGTAGTTGCAAAAAACAATAACGAACATATTGTCCAACGATAGTTTCCAACAGCTTTTGGTGTTTGGCTCATAATTAAAAATATTTATAATAAAGTTAAAAGTTAAATACTTTACAAGACCTTTTGAATAATTACAGCATTATAAAAAAAGGCAAAAAACAACGCAATATTTTAAAAAACAAAGCGTAAAACACTATTAATCAATAAATTAATTTCAAAATAGCTAAAAAATCAACCACAACAAATGTAATCGATTACACAAATATAATTCTAAATAATTGAAACACAAATATTTTGTATTAATTTTTAAAATTCCAACTTAAATAAACATTTTTTATAAAAATTAGATTCTTAAATTAAACATCTGCTAATTTATGTATTAAATTCCAAAATCGGCCAAGTAAATTAACCAAAATTATGGCAAAATCGAATTTTTATTGAATATTCGTTAAAAATGAGCCTAAGGAAAGAAAAATTTAAAAGTACGTTGTTCAAAGCTTAAAATCTTAAAACAATTACTTAATCAATCGACTTGGAGAATAACCAAATTGCTTTTTAAAACACCTACTAAAGTACAAAGGATCATTAAAACCTACTTGAACCGCCACTTCAGAAACATTGAATGTCTTTAATTTTAATAATTGTGCAGCCTTTTTTAGGCGAACCGTTCTGATGAATTCATTGGGAGACAAATCCGTTAATTGTTTGATTTTTCGATATAGTTTAGACGAACTCATTCCTAATTCCGCACACATAAAGTTAGCGGTAAGCTCCGTATCGCTTATGTTTTTTTCAATTAAATCAGTAATCTTCGAAATAAAGTCGATGTCTAATTGAGAATGCGTTAATGTAGTAACATCGGTTTCAATCTCACCCGAAAATTTTTGCTTTAATTCAATTCGGGTTTTTATAATATTATCAATTCGGGTTTTTAACAAAGAGGGATCAAAAGGTTTTACCATGTACTCATCCACTCCCAAATTATAGCCTTTAATTTTGTTTTCGTTTTCGGATAATGCCGTCAACATAATGAGCGCAGTATGACTAATATTTTCATCGCTTTTTAAGGCTTCAACAAATTGAAATCCTCCCATAACTGGCATCATCGCATCGACAACACAAAGCGCTGGTTTTATCTTTCGGCAAAGATTCAATCCTTCATCACCATTTTCAGCTTGGTACACTTTATAATAATCCGACAAATAATCGCTAATAAAGAAACGAAGTTCAGCATTATCTTCAATAACTAGAATATTTTGTTTTAGCTCTGTACTTTGATTGCTTTTTTTAATATTATCTATTGCAGTATATGCCATTTCTGGTTCTTTGTACTCAATATCAAAAACCTCAGATTTTTTATAACTGCTTTTCGAAATAGGCAATTCCAAGGTAAAAACACTTCCCTTTGAAGGAGCACTTTTTAGTTTCAATTCGCCTCGATGAATTTCTACTAAAGAAACCACTAGAGACAAGCCAATTCCAGAACCTGTATTGTTTTTTTTACTGCTCTTAACTTGATAAAATCTAGAAAATATCTTCTCTTGACTTTCTACAGGAATTCCTACTCCATCATCACTTACCTCAACAATTAATTTATTAACTCCATCGTCTTCTTTTGTACCAATGTACAAATCAACAGTACCATAATTGTTTGTAAATTTTAAAGCATTTGAAAGTAGATTATACAGTATCTTATGGTACTTATCCATATCAATCCAACCTTCAAGGCTTTCATTTTCACAATTAAAATGGAAATTAATATCTTTTTCCAGTGCCAATTGTGCGAAGGAATCAAATACCGTTTGAGTATTGGCTACAATTTCAGTTTTAGATACTTTTAGTTTTAATTCTCCTGATTGTGCTTTTCTAAAATCTAAAATCTGATTTACTAACAACAACAACCTACTGGCATTTTGATAAATCAAATACAGCTTTGTCTTATCATTATTAGAACCTTCATTTTGCTCTAATAGTTGTTTAGCAGGACCTAATATTAAGGTTAAAGGCGTTCTTAATTCATGCGAAATATTCGTAAAGAACTCTAATTTTTCGTTGGACAAACGCTCGTCACTATCGCGTTTTACTCTTTCTAACAACAGCGCTTGTCGTAGTTTAATTCGGGATTTAATTTCTTTTCTAATATAATAAGAAGAAACCGAAAGTATCATAATCACTAAAAGAAAAATCTTAGTGTTCGTCCAGAAAGGAGATAAAACGGTGATAGTATAAGCGGTAGTTTTACTCCAAATTCCGTCGCTATTTTGCGCACGAATTTTAAAAACATACTCTGCTGGATTCAAGTTGGTATATTGAATAGTTCTGGAATCGCTATTGGTAGTAATCCAATCTTTATCAAATCCTTCCAGCATGTATTCAAATTTATTCAGCCTTTCGTTAGTATAAGAAGGAGCTGAAAACTGCACTGAAAAATTTCGATTGTTGTAATTGAGTTCAATCTTTTTATTCGTATTAATATCTTTAGTAAATGGAATTTGTCCATTGATTTCTACTCCAGGAAATACTTCTTCGTTTTGAACTTTAAACTCCGTTATAATAGGCGGAGGTGATATTTTGTTTTCTTTTATATTATCTGTCGAAAAATAAATAATCCCATTTTTACCTCCTAAATAAATGGTAGAATTATTTAAACTATAAAATCCTTTCGAACTAAAAATATCTAATCTATTACCACTATCAACATAATAAACATTTATTTTTTTTGATTTTCTCTTGTATCTGGCAACACTATTATTATTAATATTCAACCACAAATAGCCATCATTATCCATCTCCAAATCAGTAATCCATTTTCCCTGGAGTTCTTTTGGCCCTAAAATGGGAATAAAATTATCTTTTTTGGCATCATAAATACCTATTCCTTTTACTGTGGCTACCCAAATATCTTCATTGGTATCAATCAAAATATCACTTACATGATTCGCAGGTAAACCTAGTTTTTCATTGTCTCCTTTTAAATAAAGCTTAACCGATTTGGTCTTTAAATTATATTTCACAACTCCCGATTCTGTTGCAAACCATAAATTGTTAAATCGATCTTTTTTTATTTTATTAATTTGAAAATCGGGTAATAGCACTCCTTTAGGCACTTTAATTTCTAATGTTTTTGAATCTAATATTACCGCGCCTTCACCAAAAGAACCTACTACTAATAAATTTTCATCGGATACTAAAAAAGAAATTATGGGAGAGTTCCTCACACCAACATCAACTATTCTGGAACTATTTGTAATGTAATTATAAACCAAAACCTTACCGTTCCACAAACCGCAATAAAACAACTTACCATCATTTGAATAAATACTGGCAATATCATTTTTGTCATTATACAAAGGAACAAATGACTTTTCTTTAGAGATAAAAAGTCCATTGTACCTTGATGCCACAATCACATTACCGTTATAGGTTTTAGCAAAACCTCTTATATTGGGTTTTTGATTGTCATTATACAATGAAATATCCTTATTAATCTTAAATTGATTGCCATAAGGATTGTACTTATCTAAACCGTCTTCGGTACCTACCCATAAAACACCCGAATTATCAAAATACAAAGAATTCACAATATTACCCACTAATGAATTTTCATCCGTAAGTTTAGAAAAATACCGCTGAAAATTCCCAGTTCCAATATCTTCTAATTGATTGCAAACCAAAAGTCCTCCCAAAGTACCTAACCAATATTTTCCATCGGGAGCGCGAGCAATTGAAATAAAATAAGGACCTAATTTATTTCTTAAAACGGCGTCTTCAATATAAAGATTCTCAAAGGTGTTTTTTAGCTTATTTAATTTATAAAGTCCTTCCCTTGTACCCACAAAAATATCGGACTTTATATCTTCATATATAAAATTAATATAAGGATTTTTTTGATTCGAATTAGGAATTGACAAGGTATAAGTGGTCGTTTTTAATATTTCGCCCTTAGGACCTAAAATAATTTTAGCCACCGAACCTTTTCCAAAACTACCAACCCAAATATTTCCTTTTTTATCTTCAAAAATATGTTTTATATAATCAAATCCTTTAATGTTAACTATAGCAAATCGTTGTGCATTAGGATAATAAATAGAAAGTCCTTCACTCATGGTTCCAACCCAAACTCTTTTAAATCTATCTACATGTACCGCACGTATCTCATCTTCAGGCAAACTGTTGGGATTGTTTTTTTCATTAAAAAAAGTACTAAAAACATTCGTATCCATTTGATAGACCGTAAGCCCTTTTCTAGTTCCTATCCACAAATTACGAGAATCCTCATCCAGTTCTAATGCAGTAATATCATCATTGTAAAGTTTATTTTTTCCTAATTCAGAACTCATATAAGGTTTGAACTGATACCCATCAAAACGATTCAATCCGAAAAAAGTTCCAAACCACAAAAAACCATTCTTATCCTGAACAATGTGCCTCACCGAATTATAGGAAAGTCCATTATTCTCATTATAATGTTCAAATTTTATGTTCTGTCCCAAAACAGGCAGGTAAATAAATAGAATGAAAACTATAAATAATTTAAGTTTCATAGAATAGTTTGTTTTGGACAAATTTTAGTGGATGGTATTTCTTCTCAAATTTATAATAAATTTATCGGATGGAGCGCCATTTAGAAAACTTTTAAAAATGGAACAAAATTCATAAAAGGAAGTTTCAGTAGCATTAGGGTTCGCCACTTTTTTATAATAATCAATATATGAATCTATAATAATTTTATACTGATTCATTCGGTCTTTGCCAATATCTTTTAAAGCCAATTCATCCGCAGAATGCATCCGATGATAATCGAAAATCATATCAAAACCAGTCCAATTTTCATTTTTATATTTTTCTGTTTTCGAAGGAGATACTTGGGCGAAAGCCAATAAATCCATTGCTGTTGCTTTCAACATAAAGTTTTTAAAAGCTGTAGGCCAGTCTTTTTCAAGAAAACGGCTTCGAACTAATTCCTTAAGATGCCAAGTAGTAAATTCATAATAATTTTTAGATTCCAAGATGCCTTTATTCCATATTTTGGGATCTTTAGTCCTTTCTAAATACGCATATTCTTGTTCGTATAAAGGAAAGAGTGTTTTAAATCCAGCAACTGAATCAAGAACAACGGTTTCAATTTGCATCTTGTTTTTATTTTGAATCGTCAGGATTTTATACCCCGGAATATAAGCCGCTAATGACGGAATTTGAATATTAAACAATGCTTTTCCGTTTTTATATTTTCTAATTCCGGTATCATTAATGTGCATGTGTCCTGCAAAATGAAGTTGGACTCCAGCCTCTGCAAAAATTTGGGATACTTCTTCAGTTGGCACTCTATGCAGTTGCATTTTGTCTTCTCCAAATAATTTTTTCATCATCTCAGAAGCATCATCATTAAATTCAACCATTGGATAATGACTGAACGCAATTAACGTTTTTCCTCTTTTTTTTGCTTCCTGAACTACTTTTGTAGCCCAGGAAATTAAATGTTTTTTGTGTGTCAACACTTGGTTGTAACCACCACCTGGACTGTTGTAATTTAATGGATTTTTCGGACTTTCTTTTGCTTCATCTTTGGGTACATATACATTCCCATCAATAGCTAAAAACCAAACATCGTTTTCTAATTCAACCAAATAACTCAAATCTGGAATTGTGGTGTTGTACGGTGGAATTGCATAAGTTCTCTTTTCGATTGTGGATTGCTCCAATCCTTTTTCGAAAGTATAATTATCTGGATTGTATGAAGTAAATGGAGTTTCCCAATACAAATCGGTTTTCTTTGGAAAAAAACCAAAATCACCTAGTTCTTCTAAAACTTCAGCATAACCCATTGTCCCGATATCTTTTGTAATTACCTCAGGAAGTTCATTAGTGTTTTTAGGGGGATACATCCCTGCTTTGCTCATAATCACTTGTTCTTTTCCTCCTTCACCAAGAAAATCTGTTTTTCCAGCGTCAGTCAAAAAAGGTTTTGCCACATCATGATTTCCCGTGGTAATTATAAACTGAATGCCATATTTATTCGAATATTCATTCAGAATCTTTTTTAATCCTCTAATGTTTATCGGTTGTCCGTCATCACTAAAATCTCCTGGCAAAAGCACTGTTTTTATATTTCGCTTCGCCACATCATCCAGAGCGGCAAGAAAAGCAAAATAATTTTCATTGAACAATCGGGTAGATTGTAATTGGGATTTCATCGTTCGAACCAAAGTATATTTCCCATCATAAGGATTGGAAATGCCTTTATAATCCGAATCGGAAAACGTGCCATAAATATCCAGTAAATGAACATCAGATAAGAATGCAATTTGTTCGTTTTTAGTTGCTAATTCCTTAACCGAAGTACAAGAAACAACGGTTAAAACAATAGTCAAGCCTACAATTACTTTCTTACAATAGTTCATTCAATATAGTATTTTTCAAAATTTACATTTTCGTTTCTGGCGGAAAAGCATACGAATCTTTCCAACCTCCTAAATCAATTAAAACGCGATCAATCATTACGCCTGGATCCACCATCCAAATTCTCAATTTATGCTTTCCTGCTTTATTGATAATTTGGGATGCCGATTTTACGGCTGCATTTTTTAATACATTTTGCAACCATTCGTCACTTCGTCCAAAAGTTTGAAAATCTAAAATAACAGGTTCTGCATCATCAATGGCTACGGCACATCGCACTCCTTTTCCTTCGTAAAAAGCATGCGTTGGAACGGCTTGCACTTTTACATTGGCCTGACCAAAGTTAAAACTATAAAAATCATATTCCATTACGGGACTATTATCTTTTATGCTTTTTAAATCCACTTCAGAATTAGCCGTTCTAGGCAAAGCAACACTGACTTTTCCTGCGTACCCAATGCCTTCAAAAGTTTCCCATTGCGCTGCTGTGCCTTCTTTTTTGTTCGAAAAATTTGCTGCATCAATTGATACATATCCTTTGTCCTCCACAAAACCTTTGTAATTTTCTAACTCCTCAAACTTTGGATTAAAAGCCGAAACTCCAATAGTAATCAAAGTATCTTTACTCACAAAATCTATTGCTGAGTTGACTTTATAACTTGGCGGAATCAATTGGTAGTCATGTCCTAATGGCGCTTCTTTTTTGTTTTCTCCTTTTGGAACTTTACTCCAATCAATGCTTACCCAAATGCGTTGTTGGCTTTTTTTATTGTTATCCAAAACGCCTTGTTCTTCAGAAATTTTAATCCAATCGGCTTTTGGTTTTGCCTGCCAGGAAACTTCGCCAGCGCCTCTCATAAAAGCATCAATATAATACTGATTGTCTATGTAAGCATTAAAAACAGGCAAAACATCGGCATAGGAATTCTCCGTTTTATGGTTCACTTCCATTTCATAACTTTCGAGAGCCAGTTTCAATTCGGGTTTTGTTCCTGCAACAGCTGCGGTTGCTGTAGTTTCTCCAAAAACAGGCAAATAACGTGGCGACATACTCATAATGTGTTTCCACTTTCCGTTTGCTAATTCGTTATTGAAATAATTGGTTTCTTTCTGAATTCGTTTATAAGCTTCTTCCGCTTTTGTAGCAAAAAAAGCAGCACTTCCTCTTCCCTGTTCAGCAACAAATTTATTTTTATACGAATACAACCATTTATGATTTAAACTCGCAGCTCCAATAACAGGATAAGTTACCAATTCGTAAAAAGCATTTTGACGGTTCGCTGAAATCTCTTTTTTCAATTTTTCAGCAGTATTCATTAGGTTTTGATATTCGTCAATTCTTTTCGAAACCTCATCTCCATAATGTATCTGAGTCAGTGCTGTTGGTTTTGATTTGGTTTCTGGTTCTACCTGATTCCATGCCATAAACTCAGGACGACGTTGGAAAGCCAGACGATAATACTCGAAAAACAATTCTGTTATCGGATTAGCATTTTGAGTTCCAAATTCTCTCGAAGCCCAGTTTTGCATGTGTGTTTTTACGCTTTGGCTTTTAGCAAAAGGTTTCATATCCCAAGCCATATCCAGAAACAACTCGATATTGTATTCATGTGGTTTGATATCGCCGCAGTTCAAAATCCATAAATCACGGGATTGAAATTCATAAGCTTTTCCCATTTCTTCCCACATCAAAACAGGATTAGTCGAATTCAACCACAAATAATCATGCGGACGTCCCCAATAAGAAGTATGGTAATAAATTCCCGCACCACCAGAACGTTTTTGTTCTTTTGGGTTACTCAATTGACGAATGTATCCATAATTGTCATCCGTCCAAACCAGTTGCACATCTTCTGGCAATTGCAATCCTTTTTGGTAATAATCCAATACTTCTTTATAAGGAATAAAAGCTTGCGGAATTTTAGCAGCTTCTTTCCCTGTAGCTTTTTTCAAAATGGCTCTTTGATCCGTAATTACCTGTTCCAATAATTTAACCTGAGAATCCGAATCGTCTTCGCCAACAATCATCGGTGAATCGTGTTCGCCACGCATTCCTACAGTATAAATATTTTCGAAAGGAGAGGTTTCCTTAGCTCTTTTTCTAAAGAAATCTTTGATTACTCCTGAGTTAGTATCATAACGATATTCACCCATTGTATTATGATTCCATTCTGCATTAATATTACTCAACATCGGTTCAGCGTGCGAAGTTCCTACCACAATAGCATAATCATCTGCCACTTGTTTGTTTTTTGGAAATGAATAAAAAGCTTTGGTGCTTTTATGCATCGCTGGCCAAATGGTATTGGCTCTCAAACGCAACAATAATTCAAAAACTTTAGCATAGGTTTTTGGACCAATATCTCCAGTTTCCGGTTCGAAAGTTTTAGCTGCCCAGGGCTGCAAACCCCAGTCTTCATCGTTAAGAAAAATCCCTCTGTATTTCACTGATGGCGAACCATAGATTTTCGTTTCAATATTTAAGACTAAATCGTCTTTTTTGTCTGGCGTAACATCAGCCCACCATTCCCAAGGAGAAACTCCCATAATTCTGGAAATTTCTAACAAACCATAAGCTGTAGCTCTTCTGTCAGAACCTACAACAACCAATGCTTTTTTTATGGCTGCTGTTGGATTTTCGACTATTTGAATTTTATAAGTTTCCCATTTTCCTTTTATATCAGTAATAGTAATTTTTTGTTTCGAAACTAAAGCATCAATCCATTTACTTTGTCCAATAGTTCCTGCCATGATTACTATTCCTGAACTATTTTTAGCAATAGACAATCGTTGATTGCTGATAGCAAATGCATCATCAGCCAACATTTTAGCAGCGATATGAACTACTTTAGGTTCTTTGTCTTCTACTAAAATACTCGCTTTTTGATTTCCTGAAACAATAGTAAAATCGCTATTTTGCGCCTTTATTGCATTGGTAAAAAGAACAATTAAAACTAGAAAAATGGTATTACACTTATTTTTGAACATAATTATATTTTTTAATTCTTTCAGAACTATTTATCGTAATAGCCTCATTAAATTTTAATGTAAATGCGTTTTTTATTCAACCACCAGCCCAAAGACCAGCAAACCAACATGAATACAATGGCGGTGACAAATGCACCAAAACTTCCTGGAAATATGTTTTGAAAAATACGTTCACTCACCCATTCAAAAGCATCCATATCCGAATTTACCGGAATAAGACGTAAAGTGATAAAGAACAATTCAGAAAACAAATAAATAAACAAAGGATTTTTACCAAAAACGGTGGTGAATTCTACTCCAAAATGCTTCTGTTTCAATTCGATAAAATAGATTAAAACAGCCATTATTGACAAATCAATTCCAACGGTGTACAACACAAAAGAACCTGTCCACAATTTTTTAGAAAAGGGTAAAACCAAATCCCACCAACGGGCTAAAGCCATTAAAAGAAAACCAACTAACAACAATTTTGCTATTCCTTCAAATGATTTTCCAATTCTTTGAATAAAGCTTCCAGCGATAAAACCGCCTATAACATTGACAATGGATGGCAAGGTGCTTAAAATTCCTTCGGGATCAAATGGAATGCTATCGCGTTTGTAAATATGACCTTCTCCTAAAACAAATAAATCCAGACGAGTCACGGCATTGGTAGCCATTTCCAATTCGGCTCCCGATTGTCCAAATAAATACAGCATTGCCCAATAGCCTAACAACAGTATTACTGAGACAATTATCGCTACCTTCTCCGATAAATAATAAAAGATAATTGCAGTAGCAAAATAACACAAAGCAATGCGTTGCAAAACACCCATTATGCGTGTTTCAGCAAAAGGTTTTAATTCCCAAGCGCCATCCATTCCTTGTCTAAAAAAAGGAAACCAATACATTAAATAACCCAACAGAAAAATGATAACGCTGCGTCTGATGACTTTTTTCCAAAATACACGTGCCGTACTTTCTTTCATTTTTCCCATCGAAAAACTCATGGCATTTCCCATTGCAAAAAGAAAGGAAGGAAATACCAAATCGGCTAAGGTGAATCCGAACCATTCGGCATGAGTTAAATAGTCATAGAAATGAGCTCCCGTTCCTGGCGTATTGACCACAATCATTAAACAAATCGTTAATCCCCTGAACATATCAAGGGACAAAAAACGATTGGAATTTGGGTTAGAAATTGCATTCATGTTTAGTAATCGTATTTAATTGGTGCCATTCGTTCCGTTACAGGAATAATTCGAGATCGGTATTTTTTATGTAATGCTTTGGCAACCTCATTCGGATTCCCTTTTGCTTTTACTGGAAAATCTTTTCTCTCAGTTACCCATTTCCATTCCCATTCTTTTATTTTTTCATCAAAATTATCCTGATTGAATTTCCCCCAATTGGCCTTTACATCTGTAAAAAATTGTTGCCAACGTGGTTTGTAAAAATCAGTAAACAATCCACTCCATTGACGGTTGCTGTATTCATGCAATCTATTGTCAGCTCCGCCCCAAAGCGTAATCAAGTTGCGAGCATTTTGTTCATACAATGCTTTTTCTTTTTCATCAATACCCCAACTTCTGGCATCGGCAATCCACGGTCCTAAAAGGAAATCCTGACGTGTAGCTAATAACAAATCCATATCATCAATCAATTCCAAAAATTCCTTGCTGTATTTATCAAATGCTACTTTATCATTATTTTGATACGCTTTAGTTATTTCTTGTTGCAAAGGCAAGGCGTAATTTGCCAAAACTTGTCTGGTAACATCTACTAAATCATACTGAAAACCATCTGATTTTGGAAAACCCGGAGCAGCTTTTACAAATAAATCCCAAGCTGGAAGTAGATCTTTTGGTGCATAATTTAATTTGGTTCTCGCCCAACGACGATAGCCTTCAAAAGTAGGACGCGACACAATAATTGATTCTGCTCCGTCACGAATGACTTCTCCATTATAAACTGTTTTCACTAAGATATCCCAGGCTTTTGAAATATCAGCATTTGATTTTCCGTAGCGATTTAGGGTGTATTTAACTAGCCAGGAATTCAATTCTATTGGTGTGTCTCGCCAAGTGTTATCCGTCATCAATTCATACAAAACTGGATTTTGTTCGATGGCTTCCATTGTCAATCCAATTCCTTTTAACTTTCCTGATTTAGGATCTTTTAAAGCTTTTGCAGGTTCATTAGCTACGGTTTCTATTCGACCAAACATTACAATATTTCCACCAAAATTGTGTAGCATATTCCAAATCCATTGTTTACCATAAAAAGCTTCTGTTCGTTTCCAAACCGGTTCAATTTCGGTAGCCAAATCCAAAATAATCATGCGATCATCAGGAACAGCATCCAGCATTCCTTTGATTTGTGGCGCTTCCCAAAATTCTCTGTGGCTGTAAAAAAGCCAACCTTGCATTACCCAAACCGCATCCTTATCGGCTGATTTCATCCCTTCGAAAATCTTCTTACTCAAATCAAACAAATAAGCAGGATCGTTTGATGGCGGTGTATTTTCGTTAAAAGTATCTGCTGAATACAAGTGATCTGTTCCGTAAACTTCAGATTGTTTTTCTAAGAATTTCTTACCAATTTCGGCAAACAATGGATCATCAGAATCTAAGATGTAAGTATCTTCAAAATCATTCCCCCAGTTGGTCTGCTTTAATTTGGCATTTGGAAAAAACTTTTTGAAAGAAGCTGGAACGTGTCCCGTAAAAGCAGGCAACACCGTTTTCATACCTAATTCACGTTCTCTTTTTAAAATTTTCAATTGCAAATCGCGGTGTGTATCTTTCCAGTTTTTAGATAAAGGGCCGCCCCAACCGTCTAAATTTCCCATCCAAAACCAGGAAAAATAAGCGGGTCCACTAAAAAACGAACTCAAATCTTCATCGGTAAAACCATACGATTTATAGACTTCGTCCCAGATGTATTCTTCACCAGTAATAGCAAGCGGCATGTTAATTCCGTGCAAAGCCATCCAGTCGATTTCTTTTTCCCAACGCGTCCAATCCCACCAACTCATACTATAATTGAACGTACAATAGTTTAGATAATAGCGGTATTCATAAGGTGTTTTTTTATGAATCAATTTTGAAACTGCTGGTAATTTTTTAGGCAAATTCAAATTGGTTCCATTCCAGGTAATTTGGCTGTTTGTAAAATTACTTAGATAATAATACAATGCCGATGCAACCGAAACACCATTGTTACCTCTTAAAACAATTTTGTCTCCCTTAGAAACAATTTCGAACCAATCTTCTTTATTGGAAGATTCGATTTCGACACTAAACTGCGAAGCGTGATTTGGCACAACGCGAGCAATAAGCTGGCTGGCTGTAGTAGCTATTTCTGTTTTCGGTTTTGTCGATTGACAGTTACCAGCTTCAAAAACAAAAACAGTAAAGAATATGGCTAGTTTAAGGATGCTTTTCATCTTTTTAAAGTTATATTATACAAAATTAGAAACTGGAAATACCAGTTGGTTTTATTTTCATTATGTCATGATTCGCATCAAAATTCAAACTATCAATACAAATTTGGCGTAAAACATATTCTTCTTTTTGCGGAAAAATGCGATGGTACAAAATATAGTCCTGTCCATTTTCATTAAATACAGAATGATGTCCTGGTCCATTAGTGGTACTATCAACAGAAGTTTCCAGAATGGGACTATTCGCAGTTGTTTCAAACGGACCTAAAGGAGAATTTCCCACAGCATATCCTACTTTATAAGTGGCATCTATTGCCTTACCTGATGAATACATCAAATAGTATTTTCCAAAACGTTTAATCATATAAGGAGCTTCAAAGTAATCTTTAGGAGTAACCGCTTTGGGTTCTTCATCAAATGAAATCATATCTGAATTCAGCTTGGTCGCCATACAAATACCATCTTTCCAATTAAATCCAGAACCCCAGTATAAATAAGCCTGACCATCTTCATCAATAAAGCAATCGGCATCTATATTATGTACAGCAGGATACTCTTTAGACGAAATTAAAGGCGAAAGATCTTCTTTGGCATTTTTCCAAGGGCCTAGCGGAGCATCGCTCACACCAGCCCAAATTTCACTTCCAACAGAAACATACATATAATATTTTCCGTTAGCTGCTTTTTTAACAGAAGGTGCCCATACCATAGAACCATTTGAACCCGGACTTGTACACGCTTTTTTTGTTGGCCAGTTTAAATGATGACGTTCAAATTTCACGAAATCCTTTGTTGAAAACACAGCCAGTTCATCTCCTCCCCAAGGATCTATTGTGGCATAAATAAAAAAAGTATCACCCTCTTTTATAATGCAGGGATCTGCAAAATATCCCTCTATAATGGGATTTGCTATTCTTGATTTAGACTGTAAATTTTCCTTCTTGCCAGTAAGCTTACACGAAATCAATAACATACTCATCAGCAAAATAAGAATACCCGGTTTAAAATTTTTCATAACTACTATTTTAATCATCAATAAAAATTATTATTCCTCAATTATTTGATCGGATTTAGAAGGTGGAACTTGTTTTGTTCCCCATGTTTTAGAAGGCGTTGGAGCCATTTCAAATTCTAATACACCACCCGCAACAATATCACTGTGCCCAATAAATGCATTTTCGAATGCTTTTCCGTTAAGTGTTACCGATTTGATGTATTTGTTTTTATCCGAAAGATTTTTGGCTTTGATGGTAAAATCTTTTCCGTTTTCCTGATGAATCACCGTTTGTTTGAAATATGGCGAATTAATCAAATAATACGATTGTCCTGCATTAGGATACAAACCCATCATGTGAAAAGCCAGCCACGAAGACATAGCACCAGAATCGTCATTTCCTGGAATTCCTTTTCTGGAACTATTGTAATTCTTATCAATAATTTGGTGAATGCGGTCGTTACTCAAATCAGGACGACCAATCCAGTGGTATAAATTTGGACTCAAAAATGAAGGTTCGTTCGCCACATTATAAAATTCTTTATCAAATAGCGTGTTCAGTCTTTTCTTGAAAGCTTCATTTCCACCTGTTTTTTTGATTAACATCGCCACATCATGAGGCACTGAAAGCGAATATTCCCAAGAACTGGCTTCGTAGAAAACACCACACCACCAGCAAACACAATTTGGCCAATCTTGCGCTAAAGGCGAATAAGGAACATAAGATATTTTCCCGTTGGTTGCAGCACACTGAATGCTGTCTACCCATTTTTTATTGGAATCCTTTGGCATAATAAAACCGCGGGAACCATTATCTTCAATATCTCTCCATAGGTTTTGCCAGTTGTCTGATTGTTTGATAAAACGCCAATACTCTCCTTTGCGTTTGGTTCCTTTGGCTACAATTGCCAGACAATAATCATTATACGAATATTCTAAAGTTCGGTTTCCAGAACGAACATAATCCGTCGATACATATCCCAATCTATTGTAATCTACTAATCCGCCACGACCTTCTTTTTCTTCGTTTCCGCCTGGAGGAAACATAGCGTCTTTCATCATCGCTTCCAATCCTAATTTGTAATTGATGCCTTCCAATCCTTTTACAAAAGCATCGGCAATAACTACCTCAGCATTCGAACCACCTTGAGTTCTTCCATTCGAATTTCCACTTCTGGCTTCTGGTAAATAACCATCGCGTTTGTAGATTTGCAACATCGCATTGACAATATCCACTTCTCTGGAAGGATTTAAAAGTGTAATTAATGGACTTGAAGAACGATAGGTATCCCAAATAGCGTAAAAATCATCATAATAAGGAGAATCATTTTCCCATAACGGATTTTCTCCTGTACGATCCACAGGCATTAGCATGGTGTGATACAATCCTGTGTAAAACATGGTTTTCTTTTCTACCGAAGCTTCTTTTTCGACTTCTACTCTTTTTAATAGATCTTCCCATTTTTGTTGGGTTTCAGCTAATTCTTTATTAAAATCCCAATGTGGAATTTCGTTATCAATATTCTCTCTGGCTTTCAAAGTACTAATGAAAGAAATTCCGATTTTCATATTCACCGTCTTGTTTGCTAAGCTTTCGAAAAATAACATCGCTCCGGTTTTCTTTCCGTTATCTACCTGATTTTTCTCATTTGGAAAAAAGGTTTCGCCTTTCCAAGTTGAGAAAGAAGTAAATGGTTGATCGAATACGGCAGAGAAATAAACGGTATAGGCACTTCCGTTGTTCCAACCGCCACGGATTTTAGTATAACCGCGAACTTCTGTATCCGAAATTACTTCTACCTGAGAACCTACAAATTGCTGGGTTTCTCTTCCGTCAGGAATAATGGATTCATCCAGATATCTTCCTAAATCTACTTTAATTGCATTTTTAGTATTCGAATTAAAAACGAATTTGTAAAAAGCTGCTCTGTCTGAAGTCGTGATTTCGGTTTGAATATTCCACTTTTTCAACAAAGCGCTATAATATCCTAAGGCTATTTTTTCGTTTTCACGAAGCGATTCCTGCTTTATAGTTTCAAAATCTCCCGAAATAGGCATAATAGAAACATTTCCATATTTAGCTCCACCACCCGTTCCACTTACATGCACTTGACTAAAGCCATAAATGGGTCTGTTTAAATCAGTAGAAAAACCACTATTAGCGTTTAAATCATTATCTGGTCCTGGTTTAATCATTCCGTAAGGGCAAGATGGTCCTACGAAAACATTCCCCAATCCTTCTGACCCAATCATTGGATCAACAAAACGATAATTTTGTGCGTTCAAAAACAAACACTGTGTCAGCAGTGCCAAACCAATAAAAATGGATCTTTGGAGTTTCTTCATAATTTCTATTTTTAAATAATAAAGTGATTTATTGTAAGTGTATAATATTAGTTTTATCCAAATCAATTTTTAACTGATTTACTGACTTTAACACCACTTGATTCTTTTTGCCTTCTGGCAAATCAATTTCTTCCATATTCAAATTTTGAACATCATCAAAAACAAATGCTGGTCTAAAATCAGTATCGTCCAAAGTGACTTTGACATTTTTAAAACTAATTCCGTTAGCGTGACGCACATAAAATGCCCAGGCTGGTAATTCGCCAAACATCGAAAACTCAGGATAATCCTGAATTTTTTCAGGCACTTGGTCCAATCGATTTAATGGTATGTAAGCCATTCCTTTAGTCGCTCTGCCAGGATATGAAATAGTGATATTTTCTAAACTTACATTTTCTATTTTGTATCCTGGAATTCCAACAATTGATGATGGAAATGGATTATGGAAAAAATCGACTTCAGGACCTCTTAAATCATAATTGATATCAGGTCGTCCAAAAGGCACCTGCACTTTTATATTTCTAATACTCACATTTTTAATACTTCCTGCTTTTTCGCCGCTTCGTTGTCCTATTCGAATAAAAATTGCATTCCCTGTATTTACTGCATTAATATTCGAAACAGAAATATTTTCTATGGCAGCTCCGTCAACCGATTCAATGGCAATTGCTGAACGAAACGTATCATAGACTTCAATATCTTTTATTACCACATTTTTAAATCCGCCGTAAGATGCCGTTCCAAATTTTATCGCACTGGCGCTTGATTTTATCGTACAATTAGCAATATAAATTCCATCATTAGCATATCCTGGATAATAGGATTTTAAGCAAATTCCATCATCGGCAGTGTCCAAATCACAATTGGTAACGGTAACATTTTTACAATCTGTAATGTCAATTCCGTCATTATTCCAATACGAACGATTGACCACTTTTAATCCGTCCAAACTAAGATTAGAACATAACTCAAAAGACAATCCCCAACAGGAAGCAGCTCCCACTTGCAAACCTTCAATGGCTACGTTATCACACTGAGAAAAACGAAACAACTTAGGTCTCATAGTTTCATTAGGTCTGTTTCTCCGAATGGTATAATTAGGATCTACAACAATTCCTGCATGATGTAAACTGTCAATATTTAAAGCTAATTGTAACCCCTGACCGTCTATTTTTCCTTTTCCGTATAGTTTAATATTTGTTGCTTTGTGTGCTAAAACCAAAGCCATTTGTGAATTATCGTCTTTCTTTGGAGAATCCGGTCTTCCCGGAAATTCCATTTTGATATAATCGCTGGGATTTGTGCTTCCTAATAAAACGGCTCCTTCTTCCAGACGCAAACTCACATTCGATTTCATTTGAATACTACCCGATAAAAATTCCCCTTTTGGAAAAACAACACATCCGCCTTTATTTTTAAAAGCCGCATCAATAGCATTTTGAATTGCGATTGTATTTAAAGTTTTTCCATCTGCTTTTGCTCCATAATTAGTAATCAAAAACTCTTTTGGAGTTTGCGCTATTTTTTGTGCCTGGGTTTTGAAACCAAACAAAAAAACGCTTACTAATAAGGTTATAAAAAACAGTTTTGACATTATTTTCAACATGGTACTCATTTTTATTTTTTTACCAAAAAACCACAAACAACAACTAAAAATCAACAACTTAACTCTTAAAACAAAGTATCTCATTTTAAAAAAAAGCACAAAAAAAGTACACAGATGACACCGATTGATTAAGTATCATCTGTGCACTTTCTTTTGCTTTTCAGAATTTCAAATCCTACAAGAAATAAAGTGCTATTTTTTTACTTTATTTTATGTAAGCTTCTAATTTATCCAGCGTATTTATCTCTTTTTCTCTTCCACAAACAGAAATAATTTGAGTTTCTAAATGTTTAGTTGGTTTAGAGATTAATAAATACTGTGTTCCATCATCGGTATTTTTTACATAATCTTTTGGATTATATTTTATTGCCGCTCCAATTCCCACAATTTCTGCCGCTACGTCTTCAGGATGTTCTCCCCATACTGCGATGTAATTATTTCCTTTTTTAGTTTCGAAACCTTTAAAGTAATTTACACCTGTAGCAAATTGTACTTTTTCGCCATTCAAACTAAGGGCTTCCACTTTAGCTTCTCTTTTCCCAGAGAATACGGTAACGCGAATCAGAATATCAACTTTTTTTCCTTTGTAAGCCACTCCTCTGGAAATCATTTCCATCCATGAAGTAGTATCGGTTTTCCCCACACGAGCCAAACGATTCGTTACAGGATTCAATGGAACTAAATTTTCTCCGTCCCAAAGTTTCACCCCTCCTAAACCTACAGTTGACGCCACTTTATAATAATCAGCTCCCCATCCTTCTTTTTGTTGTTCTGGAGTTGGATACCAACTTGCTTTTTTCAATTCTAACCCTGGATTTGCTTTATTGTAAACATCAATTGCTACTTTATCGCTAAAATAGATTCGCAATGCCATCCATTCGTTTTCGACTGCTGGTCCATGATGTCCAATTGTTTTGTATAAATCACCTGATTCTGAACCAATATCAGTCAGGTAAGTTATTTTATCAGACTTCATATACAAACTGGTGTCTGTATTATTTTGCGCAAAACAAACACAACCGAACAGCAAAGCAGTCATAAATGATAATTTCATAATTTCAATTATTTATAGATTAAACTTAATTTTCGTAAAATTAAGTAAACTTTCTACAATGCCCGAGGAATTCCTTTATTATTCAGGGTATTCGCTTTTAAAAAAAGTTTGACACGAATTTTACCAATTGTCACTAATTCTAATCGAAATCGAATTACACAAATTCTATCTGTTTTAATAATTTGTATAATTTACAGGAAAAAACCTAAATATTAATGCCTTGTCTATTTTTAAGAAATTGTCATTTTATGCTGAAACGGTATGAAACCTGTAATATAAACATGTAATCCGTCAGTGCGCAAACTTCCCTGATGATAGGTATATCCTTCACTATCTAAGTTATTTACGTTTTGATGCTCGCCCATTCCGGGACCTAATTCGATAACATCATTTCCCCTATTTAGAGTAGCATTCCCTGATTTTAGGAAATAATTCCCTTTTTCTCCCAATGTTGCTCCCGTTATTTTAGTCCCTTCTTTGAAACACATTTCTATTGTTATTTCTACATTTGGAGGTCCATCTACTTTAAAATCTAAACTTAATGCACCATTATTCTCTTCTATTTCAATAACAGTAGTTTGCTTTTTTTCATTCGAAGCTACTCGATTTTCAAAATCCATTTTGTTCCAAAATCTTTTATCTTTTGATTCTGACAATTGATAATCGCCATCCGCTTTAAGAAATTCCGGAACAAGCGGCTGATAATAATCGGCTTCTTTGGTTTCTTTCAAAATGTATTTGTTCCCTACTTTTTCGATACCATCACTACTGAAATAACCCATTCTAAAAAACGAAGAAGACAATCGCATGTATTTTAAAATTGCATCCCCTTTTCTATACATTAAAAAATTAGGATTGGACGATCTTCCAGAGACTATCATAACTGGCTTATCATTTCCTCCAAAAACAGTCATGACTGTATTTCCGCGTCTAATTCTAGCCAAATTGGATATAGCAAAAAGCTTTTCGAAATCATTAACTAATTTTACTTCAGTTGAAATTGGCTGTTGCAACTTTGGACTTTCCATAAATGCCACCAAAGAATCCTGTAAAATAGATTTTTGAAAATCAGGACTTTTTTCGATAAGATTGACCATATACACAAACATTGGATTTCCAGTATGAATAGCCATAAAACGGTATTGTAAATAAAATTTAGTCACCGTTAAATTCATAAATTGATCCTGTCTTCTAGAATCTACTGTAACCAAATCGCCATTCGGTTCAGTGTAATAATAGTAAGTAATCAGGTTTTTTTGAACAATATCCAGCAACTCCGGCTTATTCAGCAAAGTTGCCATAGTAATCAAAGCCTTGTCAATAACTGCCGAATATACTCCGCTTCGTTCCGAATAATGTCCATCCTGATTGAGATAAATCCCTTCAGCTAGCCACTGATTGATTCTGTTAATGTATCTGACATCTGGATAAAGGGAATTGATATTGGCCAAAGCAGCACAAACCACCCATCTGTGATTAGGTGTATGCACTCCACCCGTTATCATTGCTTCTCCAGCGTTTTGAATAAACTTTTTAAGTTTATTTCTTAGATCTTCTAACTGCTTTTGTTTATTCAAATTTAAAACTGTGGCTGCCGAACAAATCCATTCCAACACAAAAGCCGTATCGGGTGGCGATTGTCTATTTCCTCCAGCATCAACTGTTCCATCGCTATATTGCCCTTTTAATAATACATCAGCCGATTGATTCAATCTTTCGACAACAATTTTAGACTTATAAAATCTCGATTCCGCATGAGAAACCGAAGCGGATAATACCGCAATACTATTTGCCAAAGAACGAAAACTACTCAAACGAATAGCCGAATCTGTCAGCTCTTTTTGAAGCAGCTGCTCCACCTTTGCATCATTACTTAAAAGGAGTTTTTTCATTAAAAGGGAATCCACTTTAGTTGCCGTAGCACTAAAAAAGCTATCATTTGCCAAAACAGCATCGCTCACCAAAGCACCAAGCAATGATAGCCCTCCCAGTTTTAAAAATTCGCCACGACTAATGTGATTCATACTGTTATTTTTTACTAATTTGACAATGAAAAAGGCTTGCTTTCTTTAGCTGTTCCCCATGATTTATTAGGTTGGTTTCCCATTTCAAAATCTAAAATTCCTCCCTTCATAATAGAAAAATGATCCAAATAGGTTTTATCATATTCCACTCCATTGAATTTTATTTTCTGGATATAATTGTTTCCAGAAGAAGCTCCTTTTGCATTAATAACCAATGTTTTTCCATTTTCTAAACTCAGCGTGATTTTATCAAAATGAGGTCCCGAAATAACATATTGTGGAACTGATGGCGAGACTGGATAGAATCCTAAGGCTGCAAAAACATACCAAGCCGACATTTGTCCTGCATCGTCATTTCCGCTTAATCCGCCCACATCGTTACTGTATTCAGTTTTCATGATTTGGGTTACCAATTCCTGAGTTTTCCAGGCTTGTCCTGAATAATTATATAAGAACGGAATTTGGTGACCCGGTTCATTTCCATGCCAATATTGTTTGGCGGCATGGAAACGATCCAAGTTGGCATTAAACCCATCTTCTCCTCCCATCAAATTCATTAACCCTTTGATATCCTGAGGCACATACCAAGTGTATTGATACGGTGTTCCCTCAGTGATGTAGGGCTTTCGGATAAACTTGTCAAAATCTTTAGTAAAAGTTCCGTCAGCAAAACGGCCTCTTACAGTAGAATCTGCCACACTGTACACATTTTCATAATTCAATGCTCTTTTTTTCAAGAGTCTGGCGTGTAATGTATCTCCTCTTTTGGCTGCAATTTGCGAAAGCGCAAAATCATCAAAAGCATATTCTAAAGTTCTGGAAACCTGTTCTCCTTTATGAAACGATTCTAATACCTCATCTTCCAGCGGAATATAACCGTATTTCAAATAAGAGGTTAAACCACGACGCCCTTTTCCATTTACATAATCAGCATGATTTGCTGGTAATTTGAAGGCGTTTTGAATCAAATAACTGTATTCCTTATCGGATATTTCGATATTGTTTTTCATATAAGCATCAGCAATTGCCGCTACTGAATGATCGCCAATCATAGCCGAAGTATAACTATTCCAGCATGGAAAAATAGGCATCCATCCGCCTTGTTCTGCCATTGAAAAAAGACTTTTCATCATTTGTCCATTGACTTTAGGCGTTAACATATTAAACAATGGCAACGATGATCTGTAAATATCCCACATAGAAAAATCAGTAAAATAATCGTCTTTTCCGCTATTCATTAATTTTGTAGCTCCATTAAAACTCACATACGTTCCATCCACATCATTAAAGGTTCTTGGCTGTAAATAACTATGATACATTGCGGTGTAAAACTTTACTTTATCATCTTTGTTTGTTCCTTCTACCTGTACTTTTGAAAGCAAGTTTTCCCAAATATTTTTCAAATTTTCTTTTGCTTCTTCAAAATCCAAATCTTTAGTTTCAGCAGCTAAATTTTTTCTGGCTTGTTCAATACTGGTAAATGAAGTTCCAATTTTTGCCTCAATGGTTTCTCCTTTTTCAACATCAAAAGAAATGTAAGCCCCGATGTTTTCCAGATTAGCAATTTCTGTGTTTCCTTGAAGTATTTTTTCATTTTGGTAAACACCAAATTTGCCAGAACTTTTACTCAATTGTACTACAAAATATCCGCTGAAACCTGCTTTATCTCCCCAACCCTGATAAATTTTATGTACTGGATTATAGCCAATAATCTCATTTTTCTCTGCGTTTATTTGGATAAAACCCTGTCCTTCGTCGCTATTTGGATTCACAATAATATGCGCTTCACCTGAATTTTCGAATATAAATTGGAACAAACCACAACGTTTAGTTGCTGTCATATTTACATCAATCTTGTAATCAGCCAGAGTAACATTATAATTGTATGGCGTTGTTTTTTCGGTATCATGAGAAAAACTAGATGCTCGATCATCGGCCTGGCATTTCAATTTTCCTGTTATGGGCATAATGGTCATACTTCCATAATCCTGTACGCAAGAACCACTCAACCAGTGACTTCCTCTAAAACCTGAAATTTTGGTATCCGTATAATAATAAGGTGCAACGCATTTGGTTTCAGTTGCCTTGGTTTGAGGCGTCCAGTTGGTCATTCCAAAAGGGACGGTAACATAAGGCACTACTTGTGCATTGTTTTCTTTTTCATCTTCTCCATGCTGCAAAGCACTAATAGTTGTAGATGGAGCCGTACCAATTAACGGATTCACTAAATCTACATAATTGCTTGCTGCTGGTTTTATTGAACAAGATAAAATGAATGATAAAACGGGGACGGCTATTAGCCTATATCTGAATAAACGGTATAAATTCATATTTATCTGTTTGTTTTTTGTTGAGGGCAAATTGCTTTTTAAAATTCCAAAGCCTATTCAACAGCAATAAATTTATATTTAGGGCTCTACTTTTAGGATTGATTTTGTTTCATAAAACATTCATTCGAGTGAAATGAAGACTATTAAAAACAAATGGAAATGGATTAATCTGGTAAAAAAAAATTTTATATTCTCTTTTAAAACAGTTGAATTTCTTTTGGTTTAAAAAAATTAAACTATTGAAACAAGTAAAAAATGTGCTTCTTCCTGATTTAAAATCAAAACTCATTTGTAGTGAATAATACCTCAAAACCGAATTACTATTTTAAAAAGAAAAGAGAAGAAGAACTCGCTTCTTCTCTTTTCAGGGTTAAATAAATCACCAACTTAAATTAACCAATCAAACAATAAAATAAACTAATCGTTAACGTAATCTGGATTTTGAACCAAGGCAGGGTTTAACACCAATGCATTAGTTGGAATTGGGAAAACACGATGCTTAACATTAGTATCTGTTTTGAATCCCCATTGTCCTTCAAATTTTCCAAATCGAATCATATCATTTCTATGCCATGCTTCCCAGGCAAATTCACGAGATCTTTCTTTATAAAGATCTTCTAATGTTACACTTGTCCATGCTGCTGCGGTAGTACGATTAGAACGAATTGTATTTACTAATGAAAGTGGTGTATCACCTAAGGTAGCAGTTCCACCACGAAGAATAGCTTCGGCTTTCATTAAAAGAATATCTGAATAACGTAAAAACGGTACATCGTTATTTTGATTACGGCTTGTTGAAGTATTATCTGGATAGAATTTAATGTTTCTATACCCCATGTTCCAAGCAATCTCGTCATTACCTAAATCAGTTAATGCAACACTTTGACGAAGAACGATATCAGGTGTTAAATTTACTTGATAAGTAAAAGGTTCAGCACCATCAGATCCAGTATAAAATTGATCATATCCTTTTTTAGTGGTAGTAACTGTTACTGGAGTTGCTCCATCAGCCATAAATTGTAAACCTGTCAACCATTGTTTGTTACGAATGTCGTTTGCATCATTTTCAAAATGAGCATAAAATTCTGGCAAGGTACTTCTAGGAGCACTCGGTGTAAAAGGAAGTCCAAATCTTGTTCTTAAAGAGCGAGGCACATCATAACGAGCATGAAACATTAGTCCACCACCACCAACAGCAGGATCATAAGGAACAGCAAAAATAAATTCCTCCATTTGTGGTCCATTATTAGGGTAAAACATCTGAAGATAAGAATCTCTTACTTCTACACCATACAATCCTGAACCTATTACTTGATCACAGGCTGCAATACAATCATTGTAACGTTGTGTTCCTGTATATACTTCTGCATTTAAATACATTTTAGCCAATAAGGCATTAGCTGTTTGTCTATTAGGTCTACCATAAGTAGTTACTCCTGAAGCTGGATTTAAATTTGGAATTGCTTTTTTTAATTCACTTTCAACAAAATTGAATACCTCTACTCTGCTTGATTTTGGTTTAGAGCTAAAGTCTCCGTAAAGTGTATCTAATGGTACTGCTCCAAAATTGTCCATCAGCATGAAATAAGAAATGGCACGCATCGTTTTTAATTCAGAAATTAAAGTCGATTTTTCAGTACCAGCTGGCATTGCTTCTTCTAAAATGGAAATAGCTTGGTTACTTTTTCCTATTACACTTGAAGACCAATTCCAAAGACTACCTACAATACCATTATCAACTGTCCAGTCATGAAAGTGCATGGCGATATAGTTTCTATTATCAAACCAGTTTCCTCCTCTTGATGGCAAAATTGCTTCATCAGTGGTTAATGATTGTGACCACCACCAAGCGAATGAAAAATCTCCACGGAAAGTAACATAAACTGGTCCTGTAGTTTGAATAAACTGCGTTGAATTTTGAGGAAATACATCCGGTGTTAGTTGTGTCGTAATTGGCACATCTAAATCTTCACAGGACCATAACAAACCAATAGCAAGTACTGGAAGTCCTAAATATTTTATTATTTTTTTCATAATATTTACAATTATTACAATTATTATTTTCTTTAGAATACCACGTTAAAACCTAATAAGAATGATCTGGTTTTAGGATAAAAGTTATTTGAATCTACACCTGGTGCAGTACCTCCTTGTTCTACCTCAGGATCAATTCCGCTATATTTTGTAATTACAAATAGATTATTTACTGTAGTGTACATACGTAAACTTTTAACAAACTTGTTTATGTTTTTAAAATTATACCCAAGAGTTGCATTATCTAATCTGATATAACTACCATCTTCTATAAAGCGAGAAGAATAACGGTATGAGTTCAAATCGTTTGGCGATTCGTTTTCTACATCAACTAAAATATTTGTAGTCATAGCTGTAGAGGGTCTAAATAAATCCGCACGAGTTGCATTGAAAATTTTATTACCAAATACTCCTCTAAAGAAAACATTCAAATCAAAATTCTTATACTGAAAAGTATTTGACCACCCCATCAATACTTTTGGTTGTGCATTTCCTTTATAGTGATAATCTACACCGTTTAATGGAGTTGTAGTTAAATTCCCGTCTTTATCATAATATTGGGAAACTCCATCAGCATTCTTTCCAGCATAATCCAATGTGAAAAATTGTCCAAGTGGTTTACCTTCTTTTAAAATTTGTAAAGTAGCACCTGTTTGTCCACCACCATCAGGTTGAACTCTTCGGATAGAATCTCCTCCAATAAAGAAAGGGTTCGTTAATTTTACTATTTTATTTTTATTACTCGCTAAATTTAAATTAGTTGACCAACTAAAATTAGCCGTCTTAACAGGTGTAGCACCTAAAGCAATTTCGATACCTTTATTAGACATGATACCTCCATTTGCCACAATTGATCCTACAGGAACAAGCACTGGATTTACCTGATAGTTAAAAATCATGTCTGTAGTTTTCTTATCATACACATCAACAGAAGCAGTTATTACTCCATTCAACAATGACATATCAAGACCAAGGTTTGTTGTTGCTGTTTTTTCCCATTTTAAATCAGGATTAGCTGCTTGAGTAGGTCCGTAAGAACCAATTTGTTGACCATTGTAATAAAAAGTTCCATCGCTTCCTGAAATAAACTGAGCTGTATAAGCATTGAACCCTGAAGAGTTACCCGTAACTCCATAACTAGCACGAAGTTTCAAATCACTGAAAATGCTTTGGTTTTGCATAAAGTTTTCTTTATCAATTCTCCAAGCACCACCCACAGAAGGAAAATAACCCCATCTATTATTTACTCCAAAAACAGAACCTCCATCTCTTCTAACCGTACCTTGTAGAAGGTATTTATCATTATAATTGTAATTGAAACGAGCAAATTGCGAAATCAAACGTGTTTTTTGATATGCTTTGCTATCCCCAAAATTTACTACATAACCATTTACAGAAGTGTAATTACTTAAAGCTAAGTTGTTATACCCAACATTATCTACAGGAAAATTAGTGGTAGTAGCCTGAAAACCATCTCCTAATATGTTTTCTTGCCATGAATAACCTAAAACTGCTTTAATTTTATGATTACCTAAATCTTTATCCCAATTTAAAAAACTCTCTATGATATTATTTGTATTTTCATAGTAATTTCTTAATGCAGAACCATTTACACCAAAATTAACTAAGGATTTTGTTAGAGGTGGATCTGGGTTATTATAGAAATTAGCACTATTATATTGTGAATAATAGCTATCATAAAATTCTCCATGAGAAGTACTTAACTTTTGATGCGCAACATTTAAGTTATACGTAAATCCAAATGGAAGTTTAACTTCCGCAGTAAAATTACCTATAAGGTTATTTGTTTTTGTTTCATCTGTACCATGCTCTATCAAAGCTACTGGGTTAAAATATCCAGTACTAGTAAAATTTTCAAAAAAAGTACCATCTTCATTTCTAACTGGAGAAATAGGAAGGTGATTGATTGATTGCATAAGTACCGAATTACGTTGCGGCACATTTTCATATTTACTAGTAGAATTAGTAACATTCAAACCAAATTTAACCTTATCATCAAAAGCATATTGCTCAACAGATAAACGGGCAATTACACGTCCAAAATCACTTTTCTTAAGAATACCTTCTCTTTTAATAGAAGTCAAACTAGCTGAATAACTACTTTTTTCACCTCCACCACTAATGGCTAAGTTGTGGCTGCTAGAAAGGGCTCCTGATCTTAAAATTTCTTTTTGCCAATTTGTATCTGCCCCTTTATCATTTTCAGGAGTAAAATTCAAATTATTTTTAGTAGTGAAAGCTCTTAGTTGAGTAGCATTCATCATATCTAATTGGTTTGAAACATTTTCAACACCAAAATAACTGTTGTATGAAATTTGAGTTCTTTCTTTACTTCCTTTTTTAGTAGTTACCATAATAACTCCATTTGCAGCTCGATTACCATAAATTGCAGTTGCTGCAGCATCTTTAAGTACATCAATAGTTGCAATATCATCTGGTGAGATCATAGAAATATCAACACCTGGAATTCCATCTACCACATAAAATGGACCTTGAGAACTATTTAAAGTAGAAACACCACGCATTACTACTGAAGCTGTTCTTGTTGGATCCCCACTAGATGAAATATTCAAACCAGCAACCTTACCTTGCAATAACTGTCCTACATCACTGAGCGCTCCTCTATTCATCTCATCTGCTTTAATAGAAGTAACAGATGTGGTTAAATTTTTTCTAGAACCTTTACCGTAACCTACAACTACGACTTGCTCTAAATCATTAGCTCCTGAGGCTAATTTAATTGTCAAGTCAGTTTTTGACCCACTTAATTTAAGACTTTGGTCTGCAAATCCAACATAAGAAACCACTATGCCAGCATTCGGATTAGAAACTTCCATTTTGAATTTCCCATCTAAATCTGTAACAACACCATTTTTCGTTCCGCTTTCCAAAACATTTGCTCCAGGTAAAGGCATATTTTGGTCGTCTACCACCTTACCAGACACTTGCGTTTTTTGCGCCCACGAATTAATTGAAAACGCTATTAAGAAAAATAACGTCAATAATTTGAATTTGGTTTTTTTCATTTTTAATTAGTATTAGTTAATAATATTATGGTAAAATTAACAGTTAAGTACCGCTTGGGAATGGATAAATTCGTCAAAAACATATAAAATCCAATCAAAAAACCATAAAAAAAGTACTCAAAAAATACATTTTGCATTTTTACTACTACCTTTTTTTAAATTATAACCAATAAAAACCTTGATTTACTGCCATTTATCATTTTCATTAACATATAGTATCCTTTACCGTTACTCAAACCAACATTTAATTGTTTTTTAACATTAAAAGAATGAAAACAATTAATCAATAATTCAATTAATCAAATCAACCAACTTAATTAACTATAATATAGACAACTATAGACCTCTTCTCATTAATACCAACACATCAATAGGAGTTTTCGAATTAAAAACTAAAAAACAAAACTCTTTCTCAAATACATATAATGTAATTTATTCTGTAAAAAATTAGCACTATGAAAAATTTATCCATGTTTTTGAAGCATTTATCCATTTTACAAAAACAATATGTATGTAATTTTGAAATACTCAATAAGCACAACAGCTGTAGCTTATCAACTAATTCAAATTCATTTATCAAATTCAACACAAATGGAAAACATTAATAACTCCGACAAATTCAATAATCCAATGCACCAAATTGACGATTGGGAAGAAAACCTAATCGAACGCTACCCAGATCCTGCTGCCGATACAAAAGAAAAAGAAGAATTCCGCAATTATGTAGATTCTGAAAGAGTAGAAACCGTAAGAGAGTTTTATAGAATTAATCACACTTATCAAACCTATGATTTTGTGTGCGAAAAGGAAAAAGAATTCTTAAAATTTGACAGAAAAGAAATGTCGCTTTGGGAAGCTGTAGATTTCCTAAATACTTTAGTTGATGATAGTGATCCAGATATTGATTTAGATCAATTTCAACATTTACTTCAAACTTCCGAAGCCATTCGTGCAGACGGCCATCCAGATTGGTTTGTGCTTACAGGATTTTTACATGATATTGGAAAAGTACTGTGTCTTTTTGGCGAACCACAATGGGCGGTTGTAGGAGATACATTTCCAGTAGGCTGTAAATTTTCAGATAAAATTGTTTATCCTGAGTTTTTTACTGCAAACCCAGATAGTACTAACGAAAAGTACAATACTAAATACGGGGTTTATTCTCCAAATTGCGGATTAGATAAAGTAAAAATGAGTTGGGGACATGACGAATATTTATACCAAATCATGAAAGACTATTTGCCTGAACCGGCTTTGTACATGATTCGTTACCATTCTTTTTATTCTCAACACAGAGAAAATGCTTATACGCATTTGATGACCGAAAAAGACATTGAACTATTTGAATGGGTAAAAAAATTCAATCCTTACGATTTATATACCAAAGCACCAGTTAAACCAGATTCAAAAGCGTTAAGACCTTATTATGAAGAGTTAGTGGCTAAATACCTGCCTGCTACATTGAAATTCTAAAAAAACATTCTATAACTTAATATCCTTTTGAAATGTTATATACCTATTTAGGCTTTTTTGGATTCACGCTCCTAGTTATTTTTTATACCAGTTACAAACTCCGAAAAGATAACCTTGACACTTCAAATGGCTATTTTTTAGCTGGGAAAAGTTTAACCGCACCTATCATTGCTGGATCGATGATTCTCACTAATATCTCTACCGAACATTTAATAGGAATGAATGGTAGCTCCTATAAAAATGGAATTATCGTTATTGCCTGGGAAGTCACCTCGGCAATAGCCTTAGTTATAGCCGCAATTTTTATTATTCCGCGGTTTATGAAAATGAAACTCACCACTATTCCCGAGTTTCTAGAAAAACGATTTGATTCACAAATACGCTCCATCGTTGCTTTTTTATTAATGAGTTCATTTGTAGTTACCTTATTACCCATTGTATTATATTCGGGAGCTATAAATATCGAAAGTATTTTTGATTTCTCGACCCTGTTTTCTATTTCTAAAGACCAATCTTTAGTTTATACTGTGCTTGTTATTGGAGTCATCGGATCCTTATATGCTATTTTTGGAGGACTAAAAGCAGTAGCTTTCTCTGATACCCTTAACGGAATCGGATTAATGCTGGGAGGTTTATTAGTTCCCGCCATTGCGTTGTACCAAATTGGAAAAGGAAATATTTTTGATGGCGTAAGTACCATTTATAATTTTGCACCAAAAAAGTTTGATATTATCGGAAGCGAAGATTCCGTTTTGCCTTTTTCTACACTTTTTACTGGACTAATGATTAACCAAATCTATTTTTGGGGAATGAATCAAACCATTATCCAAAGGGTTTTTGGTGCCAAAAATTTAGTCGAAGCTCAAAAAGGTTTAATTTATACAGGGGTATTCAAACTATTAATGCCATTAATCATTGTGCTTCCAGGATTAATTGGTTATTATTATTTCCAAGAGGAACATTACGGCAAGCCCGATTTAATTTATCCTTTATTAGTGAAAAAAGTGCTTCCTACCTATCTGTATGGTTTATTTGCAGCAGTAATTTTAGGAGCTGTTTTAAGTACTTTCAATAGTGTATTGAACTCTGCAAGTACCATTTTTTGCATGGATATTTATAAAAAAAGCTTCAATAAAAACGTATCCGACAAAAAGCTAGTGTATTATGGTAAAATTTCATCGGTAATTCTAGCGGTATTATCCATTTCTGTAGCACCATTAGTAGCTTATGCTCCTTCAGGATTATACTTTCTTTTACAAGAGTTAAACGGAATTTTCTTCATTCCCATCTCTTCTATTTTAGTAGCAGGTTTATTTTTTAAACAAATTAACGCTGCGGGTGCAAAAGCGGGATTATTTTTCGGTTTTGTTTTTTATATCTTAACCTCATTTGTATTTAAAATTAACATTCATTTCGTTCATTTATGGGGAATTGAATTTGTGCTAAACTTCATCATTATGTTTATCGTTTCAAAAATATATTCGAATTCAAAAACAAACACGGAATACGAAGAAAATTTGGCAAACAACTATGAAAAATCATGGTCAGGAATAAATCTTGCGGGAAGCATTTTAGTTTTCTTGACCGTATTAATTTACATCCTATTATCTTAATAAAGCATTTATTAAATTTTCAAAACCCGAAAAAACAATACAATGATAAAAAGCAGTATCGACAAAGCTACTGGATTTGAAAAAAGATTTGAAAACATCAATACAGTAGTTTTCGAAAATTCAAAAACAGCCTCTATAGCCGTTGCACAAGAAATTGCAGCATTAATTAAATCGAAACAAGAGCAAAATGAATCTTGCGTTCTTGGACTTGCAACTGGATCTTCACCAAAAGGTTTGTATGCCGAATTGGTAAGAATGCACAAAGAAGAAGGTCTTAGTTTCAAAAATGTGATTACTTTCAATTTGGACGAATATTATCCAATGGAACCGGATTCCATCAATAGTTACGTGCGTTTTATGAAAGAATTATTATTGGATCAAGTGGATATTTTACCTGAAAATTACAACATCCCTGACGGTACTTTATCTAAAGAAAAAATTCAGGAATATTGCGCCAACTATGAAGAAAAAATAGAAGCGCTAGGTGGAATTGATTTACAAATTCTCGGAATTGGAGGAAATGGACACATTGGTTTCAATGAATCGGGTTCGTTACAAAATTCAAAAACTAGACTAGTCGCTTTAGATCATATTACCAGAGTTGCAGCAAGTAAAGACTTTTCAGGTTTAACCAATACTCCCAGAACAGCGATTACACTTGGAGTAAAAAAGATAATGGAAGCCAAACAAGTAATCCTTATGGCTTGGGGCGAAGGTAAATCAAACATTGTTAAATCTTCCGTTGAAGGCACTGTGACCAATTTGATTCCAGCTTCATTTTTGCAAGAACACAATAATGCCGTTTTTGTTTTAGACCAAGAAGCCGCATCGAAACTAACCCGAATCAATACACCTTGGCTGGTTGAAAAAATTGTTTGGACAGACAAATTGACTCGAAAAGCGGTTTTAAGAATGGCACTCGACTTAAAAAAACCAATTCTTAGACTCACCGATGCTGATTATATCGAAAACGGAATGAGTGATTTATTAGCCGATTTAGGCCCAGCTTACAACATCAATATCAATATTTTTAACAAATTACAGCATACTATCACAGGTTGGCCTGGAGGAAAACCCAATGCCGATGATAGTAATAGACCAGAACGTGCAGAGCCAGCTAGAAAAAGAGTGCTGATTTTTAGTCCACATCCAGACGATGATATTATTAGTATGGGAGGTACTTTTATGCGCTTGCAGGAACAAGGTCATGAAGTTCATGTAGCCTATCAAACATCAGGAAATATTGCTGTAGCTGATAGCGAAGCAGAGCGTTTTGCTCGTTTTGTATGTGATTACAATGAAAAATTTGGAATTGATAGTCCTGAAGCCAATTCGATTTACAATAAAGCGCATGAATTTTTAAATAACAAAAAAACAAGTCAAAAAGATACTCCCGAGGTAAGACATTTAAAAGGTCTTATTCGAAAAGGAGAAGCACGTGCTACAAGTCATTTTGTAGGTTTAACTGATGACCAAATTCATTTTATGGATTTGCCTTTTTACGAAACAGGAACTATCGAAAAAAAGCCTTTAGGACCAGCCGATATCCAACTAACAATGGATCTTATCGAAAAAATAAAACCACATCAGATATTTGCTGCAGGTGATTTAGCCGATCCGCACGGAACTCATAAAGTATGTTTGGATGCTATTTTTGAGGCTGTAAAAAACCTTAAATCAAAAGATTTCATGAACGATTGTTGGTTGTGGCTTTATCGCGGTGCCTGGCAGGAATGGGGAATTGACGAAATAGAAATGGCTGTCCCAATGAGCCCTGATCAGGTGCTGGCTAAAAGACAAGGAATTTTCAAACATCAATCGCAAAAAGATGGTGTCGTATTTCAAGGCACTGATTCCCGAGAATTCTGGCAAAGAGCCGAAGACAGAAATAAAGAAACCGCTGAATTATACGATCAGTTAGGTTTATCCAATTACGCCGCAATGGAAGCCTTTGTAAGGTGGAAATTTTAAAACAATACACAATTTAGTTTTTTACGAAAGCTGTGTGAATTTTAATTAATTCGCACAGCTTTTAAAATAAATAACAAAATCAAATTTAAAAAATGAATCTATTTAACATCACAAATAAGGTTGCTGTAATTACCGGAGGAACTGGAGTATTAGGAAGTTCAATCTCAGAACATTTGGCCGCTTCAGGAGCTAAAATTGTTATTCTGGGAAGAAACAAGGAAACCATTGATAATAGCATTACAAACTTAAAAGAAAAAGGGTATGAAGCATTGGGAATTGCAGCAAATATTCTGGACAAAAAATCATTAGAAACAGCCCGAGAAAAAATCATAGCACAATATGGTCGAATTGATATCTTATTGAATGCCGCTGGTGGAAATATGCCTGGAGCTACAATATCCGAAGACCAAACTATCTTTGACTTATCAATGGATGCTTTTCAAACCGTAACCGATTTAAACTTAAACGGTACTGTACTTCCTTCGATCGTTTTTGGAGAACTTATGGCTAAACAAAAAGAAGGAGTTATCATTAATTTCTCTTCCATGACAGTTGATAGAGCGGTGACCCGCGTAGTCGGTTATTCGGCATCTAAGGCTGCGATGGAAAATTTCACGAGATGGATGGCAGTAGAAATGGCAACAAAATTTAGTGATCGCATTCGTGTAAATGCCATTGCACCTGGTTTTTTTATTGGAAACCAAAACAGAAAATTACTAACAAATGAAGATGGCTCTTATACTCAAAGAGGAAATAGCATCATTAATAACACACCTATGAAACGTTTTGGAGAAGCCGATGAATTAGCTGGAGCTATTCATTTTCTATGTAGTGATGCTTCTCAATTTATTACTGGAATTGTACTTGCTGTTGACGGTGGTTTTAGTGCTTTTAGTGGTGTATAAAACCAAAAAAAACCTGTGAATGTAATTTTTCACAGGTTTTCCAAACACTAAACTTATTATAAAACTAACTTAATAAATAAAAAATAATTTTCTAACCAAAAAAATTATTATTCTTCAGATACAATTGGTCTTTTATCCACTTCAATGGCTACATTCATCAAATAAGCCACACCACTATCGTTAACCATAGTCATGTTTAGCGTATCCAACATAGCCAATTTCCTAGAAACCAAACCATTGAATTTATTATAAGAAATATTCATTTCTTTTAAATTATCTAATTTTTCTATAGACAAAGGCACTTGCCCTTGAAAATTATTTTCGAATAAACTAAGATTTGCCAATTGAGTTAAATTAGCAACATCTGGGCTTAAAGTACCACTTAGTTTATTACTATTTAATAATACTGTTTTTAACGCTTTCATTTCATAGAAAGAAGCAGGAATTGAACCTTCAATTTCGTTATTAAAAACAGCTAAAGTTTCTAAATTTTGTAAATTCCCTAAATCAGCAGGCAACTCACCTGAAAGTTGATTCATATACAATTCTAAACTTTTCAAATTGCTCAAATTGCATAACGAAGCTGGAATAGCAGCTGATAAACTATTAAAAGACAAGTCTAAAACTTTTAATTCTTTCAAATTACCTAAACTAGCAGGTATGCTTCCAGAAAGATGATTTTTATGAAGATTTAATTCTTGTAAATTTTGTAAATCGCCTAGCTCAGCCGGAATGGAACCAGCCAAATTATTATCTTGTAAATCTAAAGCAATTACTTTGTCATTTACCACTTTAACACCGGTCCATGAAGCAATAGGTTTTGTCAAATCCCATTGTACTTTCCATTGACTACCATTAGTAGCTTCATAGAGTTTCACAAGGATTTCTTTATCCGAAAGTCCTACATTAGCCATCATTGAAAATGAGGTCAAAACCATTAAAAATAAAGTAGAGATTTTTTTCATAACGTGAACTTTTACTTTGTAGGAATAAATATAGTACAAAATATAGATTAAACACTAAAAAAATCGACAAAACACATGCATAAACATTTTTAAAGAGAAGTAATCTTACTTTTTATCTAAAAATTAGTTAAAGTTTATTTTTATATATTTGAATAACGAATCAAAACAACCACCACATGGAAATTAACTTCTTAGCGCTATTTGCAGCAGCTTTATCAACTTTAGTTATCGGATTTATTTGGTACAACCCAAAAGTATTTGGAACAATCTGGATGAAAGAATCGGGATTAACCGAAGAAAAAATGAAAGGAGCAAATATGCCCTTAATTTTTATCATGGTAGTCTTTTTTGCCTTTCTAATCAGTATGATTCTGCAATTTTTAACCATTCATCAATGGGGTGCAGTTGGAATGATTGGAGGAGAAAATACAGTTGACACCAAACCTTCCTTCGCAGCTTTTATGACCGATTACGGAACTGCTTTTAGAACCTTCAAGCATGGTGCTCTTCACGGCTTTATGACAGGACTTTTTCTTGCTTTTCCAATGATGGCAACAAATGCTTTGTTTGAAAGAAAGAGTTGGAAATACACCTTTATTAATAGTGGTTACTGGATAATATGCTTCACAATTATGGGCGGAATTATCTGTGCCTGGCAATAAAAAAATGCCTCTCTTGATTTGGTACAGAGAGGCATTTTCTAAAATAATTTTTCTATGGCTTTTGCCAAGTCAAAATCTTTATCGGTAACTCCTTTGGCATCATGTGTAGACAATCGGATGGTAACTTTATTGTAAACATTGAACAATTCAGGATGATGATTTTTAGTTTCTGCCAATAATCCTACCTGAACAATAAATCCAAGTGCTTGATTAAAATTTTTAAACTCAAATTTTTTCTCAATTCCATCGTTTAAGAAAGTCCAATTTTCTAATTTCGTTAAAAATTGCTGTGCTGTTTTTTCATTATACTTTTCCATAATTTTGCTTTTTTCTAAAGTTAGTTATTTTCTAGCTTTAAACCCTCTTATAAACTTAAAATAGTACCTTCGCAAGAATTAATCCCTCAACATTTGAAATCTTTATTTTCATTTAAATTTTACGATTCTGTACAAGAACTACCTACCCAATGGGATGTTTTGGCTACAAAAAACATTTTTCTTTCCAGAGATTATTTAAGCATTTTAGAAACTGCCGCTCCTAAAAACATGAGTTGTAAATTCATTGCTTTATTCGAAAATCAGGATATTATTGGCATCAGCATTTCTCAGTTTTTAGACTTAAGTCAGATTCCTTCGTTTGGAGAAAGAGATAATTGCTTGCGGACTAAAATCAGAAATTTTGTTTTTAAAAGATTTGGTTCTAAAGTACTCATCATCGGCAACAACATGTTAACGGGACAAAATGGTATTTTATTTGACGAAAAAGCTCCAATCAAAACCATTTTTGGATTATTAAAAAAAGCAACTGAATCGTTAGAACAAGAATATAAAAAACAAGGTAACAAACCTCATCTTACCATTTTCAAGGATTATTCGAAAACAGAAATACAATATTTTGACAGTCCAGAATTTGATTCTTTTTATCGATTTTCTACCCAACCGAATATGATTTTCAACATTAAGGATTCCTGGCAAATTTTTGATGATTACATAGCTGATAAAAACAAAAAATACCGGGATCAATACAAAAGAGCGCGTAAAAAAGCAGCCGAATTAACCAAAAAGAAGATGAGTCTGGAAGATATTAAAAATCATAAGGAACGCATTCATGATTTGTATTTGAATGTAGCTCAAAAAGCAGCTTTTAATACTTTTTATCTAAACGAAAATCATTTTGAAATTTTCAAGAAGAATTTAAAAGAGAAATTTTTATTTTACGGTTATTTTGAGAATGATAAATTAATTGGTTTTAACACCTTAATCAAAAATGGGGCTGATATAGACACTTATTTCTTAGGTTATGACGAACATTGTCAAAAAGAAAAAATGCTGTATTTAAACATGCTGTATGATATGATAGGCTATTCGATTAACAAAAAATACAGCCGGATTATTTTTGCCCGAACCGCCTTAGAAATTAAAAGTTCTGTAGGTGCAAAAGCCATAGATATGTATGGATTGATGAAACACAACAATCCTTTTTTGAATTTATTGGTATCAAAAACCTTTCGCTATTTTGAACCTAAAATAGAATGGCAAGAGCGAAATCCTTTCAAATAAATATTTCTAAGTTTTCAATGTTGCAATTCTCAACTGACTTGTTGAAATTGAAATATCTAAATTAGTTTCGTCTGCACAACATTCTCCGTCAATTTGAAAGCTTGTGGGTTTATTGATGTTAATCAAAGCTTTGTCTGTAGAAATAACAGTAACATCTCCTGATGAAACTGGAATTTTTCCCATAATAATTTTAAGAAAAACACTAAAAGTTACCTTTCTTAAAATAATTAATTCAAATTTTCCATCGCCCATGATTCCTATTGGATTAATCACGACTCCCGTTCCATATTTTTGAGAATTGGCAATAACAATCATTTGTGCTTTGGCTTCAATCAATTGTTCTTTGTTTTTTATACTCACTTGAAATGATTTTCCAGCCTGTGATAATGTTTTAAAAACCTGTAAAGCGTAGCCTAATTTTCCTCGAATGCTACTCTTTTCGTAATTTTTAATCAAATCAGCATTGAGCCCTAAATCACTCAGGTGAATGCACATTCGATTATTAATATTTATATAATCTATTGCTATAAAATGATTCTGAAAAGCAATAGCAATATTATCTTCCAGTGATTTTATCAGGCCCAAATCGGTTGCCAGTCCATTAGCTGAACCAACAGGTAATATGGCAAAAAGAGGATCTTGTTGCTCTAAAGCTTCAACAACTAATTTTATAGTTCCATCGCCTCCTGCAATAATTACCCGCTCTGGCTGATATTGCGTAAAATAATCTCTAATATTCTCTAAATCATTCTCGCCGGTGGTTTCCAAACAATACAAATTGAGATTTAAATATTTCGCATAATGCGAAACCTGACCAATCAAATTAGCCTTATCAACCCCTCCAGAAATGGGATTTACCACCATCATCACATTATTTTTTTCCATTTTACTTCATATTTGTATTAAAAATAACTAATTTAGAATACAATACAAAAGAAAGTCTATAAATGAAGCCTATTATAAAATTATACCGCGGTTATGCAAATGAACAAGAATTAATCGTAATGGGACATATTTTTAAACCTACTAAAAAAGTAGATTATGATTTTCAGGATAAAAACTTTAAAAATGCCAGTTCCATAATTGGTATGTACCGCATGAAAACCTGGACTAATGTTGACATTTACCTGAAACACAATCACAAAATAATTCATACCAAAACACTTCCTGACGGCTATTTTAAATTTTGTATTCCGCTTAGCGAAGATCAATACGGCTGGATTGACTATGAGGTAAGTTTAAAATATGAGAACGAAACCATTACGGCCAGAGAAAGTTACATTCGACCAAGAATTAATAACCTAGGAATTATCTCAGATATTGACGACACATTTTTAGTTTCTTACACTTTAAATCCTTTAAAGAAATTATATAATTTATTGTTTCGAAATGTAAATCGTCGTAAAATTTTTGAAGATGTTACCATACATTATCGAGCTCTAAGTCATGCTGGCAGAAAAACAAATGAAGGATTAAATATCTTTTTTTACGTTTCCAGCAGCGAGTGGAATTTATACCGATTCATCATCAAGTTCACCGAAATCCATCAATTACCCAAAGCGGTTTTGTTGTTGAAAGATATTAAAACCAGTTTATCTCAATTTTTCTGGACTGGAAGAGGCGATCACAATCACAAATTTGAAAAAATAAAACATATTTTAGAATTTTACCCCAACTTAAAATATGTTTTAATAGGCGATGATTCACAAGAAGATCCTTATTTATATGAATCTATCTGCAAAATTTTCCCGTTAACCGTACAAGCTATTTATATTAGACAAACCACAAAGCATAAAAAACAAAAGGTAATTAATACGCTTAAAAATCTGGAAAGCCTTTCGGTTTCAGTTTGTTATTTCAAAAAAAGCAAAGAAGCCATTGCTCATTCAAAAAAAATAGGCTTGATTAATTAATCAAGCCTATTTATATTCTACTACAAATTATCTATCTCTTCCTGAACGATTTCCCAATCTAATAAGAGTTGGTCTAAATCGGCTTTCTTTTTATTGTAAGCTTTAAAAAAAGCAGCATCTTCGATGTTTTTATCATAATTTGAAGCCAACATTTTATCGTCGTGCTGAATGTCTTTTTCCAATTGTTTGATTTGGCTTTCCACCTTGCTCAATTTATTTTGCAATGCTTTTCCTTTTTTCTGATCTTCGTAGGATGCTTTTTTATTCTCTTTAGGAGCTACGGCTTTCTCTACATCTTTTTTCTCCACTTCACGCATATTCTCTAGATTGCGTTGCTCTAAGAAATAATTAATATCGCCTAAATATTGCTTGATTTTTTGATCTTTGAATTCGTAAACAATATTCGACATTCCTTGCAAGAAATCCCTATCGTGAGAAACCAACAGTAAAGTTCCTCCAAATTTTTGTAAAGCAGCCTTTAAAACGTTCTTAGATTTAATATCCAAGTGGTTTGTAGGCTCATCCATCAACAAAACATTAATAGGCTGCAAAAGCAATTTACACAACGCCAGACGGTTTCTTTCGCCTCCTGAAAGCACTTTTACTTTTTTCTCTACATCATCTCCACGAAACAAGAAAGATCCCAACATATCTCGCACTTTCGAACGATTAGTATCCATAGCCGCGTCTTCCATAGTTTGCAACAAGGTAATTTCGCCATCAAGGTATTCAGCTTGATTTTGAGCAAAATAACCCAATTGGACATTGTGTCCTAATTTGATCGTTCCGTCGTATTCAAATTCGTGTACTAAAGCTTTTATAAAAGTAGATTTTCCTTGTCCATTTTGCCCGACAAAGGCAATCTTGCTTCCGCGTTCTACTAATAGCGAAATGTCTTTTAGAATGACCTTATCACCATAGGCTTTGGTTACATCTTCCGCTTCTATAACTACTTTTCCTGGTTCTTTTGAAACTGGAAACGAAATATTCATCACCGAATTGTCGTCTTCATCCACTTCAATTCGTTCTACTTTATCTAATTTTTTAATCAAGGATTGCGCCATCGAAGCTTTGGAAGCTTTCGCACGGAATTTCTCGATTAACTTTTCGGTTTCTTCAATTTTCTTGGCCTGGTTTTTTTGAGTCGCCAATTGTTTTTCACGAATTTCGTGACGTAATTCTAAATACTGAGAATACGGTTTGTTGAAATCGTAAGCTTTTCCGAGAGAAATTTCGATAGTTCTATTGGTTACATTATCCAAGAACATTTTATCGTGCGAAACAATTACCACAACTCCTGGATAATTACGCAAGAAACTTTCTAACCAAATGATACTTTCAATATCCAAGTGATTGGTAGGCTCATCCAGCAATAAAACATCATTGTTTTGCAATAACAATTTGGCTAATTCGATACGCATTCTCCATCCTCCCGAAAAAGTCTCCGTTTGATTGTTGAACACCTCTCTTTTAAAACCTAAACCTAAAAGAATTTTCTCCGTATCTCCTACATAATTATACCCGCCTAATAAATCAAAACGATGGGTGTAATCCGATAAATCTTCGATTATTTTACTGTACTCATCACTTTCATAATCGGTTCTGGTAACCAATTGGTGATTGATTTCTTCTAGTTTTTTCTCAACAATTTTAATCTCAGTAAAAGCTTCATAAGCTTCTTCAAGAACGGTTCTTCCTCTTTCAAAATCAATATCCTGACGCAAGAATCCCATTCGAATGTCTTTCTCCTGGGAAATCACTCCAGAGTCCGGAGCAAAATCTCTTGCTAACATTTTTAGCATGGTGGATTTTCCAGCGCCATTTTTCCCTACAAGACCAACTCTATCTCCAGCTCCTAATCGAAAGGTAACTTCTTCAAACAAATAAGTACCACCAAACGAAACCGATAAATTGTGTATATTAAGCATATTTTGTGACTAATGTTACATTGGTACTTTTTCAAATAATGTACCTTTGATAAAAATTTTTGCAAATGTTAAAAAAAGGATCCAAACTAAATAGTATTTTAACAGGAACTTGTCCGAAATGCCAAAATGAGAGCATGTATGTGGACAAAAATCCGCTGAATTTAGCTAATGTTTTAAAAATGAATGTAAAATGTTCGCATTGTGGCTTAACTTATCAAATTGAACCTTCTTTTTTTTATGGTGCCATGTATGTGAGTTATGGACTAAATGTAGCTATTGGAATTGCTGCTTTTGTTGTTTCTTATTTATTTTTTAATACTTCTCTTAAAACTGCTTTTATTGCAATAATAGCAACTCTAATTGTTACGTTTCCATTTGTACTCCGATGGTCGAGGAATATTTACATCAATATGTTTGTACATTACGACCCTAACTTTAAAGCATAAAATTATCTTTTATCCTTTGGTTTAAACCGATCAATATCAATTTCCTTTGGCAAAGGAATTCCACTTTCTATCGATTCGAATAATGCTTTGGCCATAGCAGGCCCAAGCATTACTCCTCTTGTTCCTAATCCGTTTAAAATATGAATTGACGAACTACTGGAATGAGTCCCAACAATTGGTCTTCTGTCTCTTACCGTAGGCCTAACGCCTGCAAAATGAGAGACAATTTCAAATTCGCAATTGATAATTTCCTGAATGCGATCTATTAATTCTTGTTTTCCTTCTTCGGTTGGCAAATCGGTTTTGTCTTTCCAATTGTAAGTAGCACCCACTTTGAATAATTCATCACCTAACGGAAGAATAAATACACTGGTATTTACAATTACATCCAAATCTAATTGTGATGCTTTGATGATAAAAAGTTCTCCTTTTGTCCCATCCAAAGGCAAATTATTAAAATAAGGATTGGCATGCATTCCGAAACCTTCAGCAAAAATAATATGTTTGGCTTCAATATTTTTATATCGAATACTCTCTGGTAAAATTTCTAGCACATTATAATCAAATGATTCCTGAAGCAAAAGCTTTTCTTGTAAAAGATAGTTTTTATAATTTTCCAATAAAGAAGCCGTATCTACATAACCTGTATGTAAAACTTCGCCATAATTATAGGGCGAATCAATTCCTGCATATTTTTTTGTGATTATTGAAGTAGATAAAAACGGAGCTAAACCGGATTTATCTGAAGCGGCAAACCAGTTGTTTTGCTCTTCGATAGAAAAGAACTTACGTAAAATAGGCTTTTTAAAATCCACCTTTACTTGAAGTTTTCGTTCTAAATCAGCATAAAACTGATTCATTAAAAGCAATTGTTCTTGGGCTTGCCAAACTTCACTAAAACGTTTTAAAATAACCGGATTATAAAGCCCACCAGCAATTTTTGATGATTTTTGAGAATTATTGTCAACAACTACAATACTTTTTTGGTTTGCCAAAGCAATTTCAGAAAATGAAATCCCAGCTAATCCGCATCCTACTATTAAATAATCTATCATACTACTCTAAATAAAAAACTCTTACCATCAAGGTAAGAGTTTTGTAAAAATTATAATTGAAATTAGTAATTCCACATGTCTGATTCAAAATCACGTATTTTCTCTTTCACACGTTCAGCTTCGAGTAATTGACTTTGAGCGTTGTCTTTCATGTATTCTTTAATTTCTCTATCTCCATAAACGTTTTCTTCTTTGTAAATTACACTATTAAAACGTCTTGAATTCAATATTTGGTCGAAAGAAATTGGCATAGCCGAATTTTTATCATTGAATGCTTTTGCTTCATGCAGAACCTCTCTTGCATCTGGGAAAAAAATCCAAAACAACTCAATATAATCTTTCTCTTCATTATTCATCGTGTACACATCAGGTGTAACAGGACAAATAGCAAGCAAACGGTATTTCAATTCACTCTGACGTTTGTCAAAGTACCAAAATCCTTTGATCTTGTATTGAGTAACATCCTGAGCAGTTAAATCTGATCTTAAGATATATTCTTCTGATACACTTTGACCAGCATTAACCTGTTCTCTTCCCACATCTGTGGTATCAATTCGACTCAATGAAGCCTGAATATCTTTGAATGTTTTTTTAGTATTAAAATAACTATCTGAATATACCTCCGTAATACTTCCTTCTTTTATTGCTCTGGTCAACACATCGTACAACGAACGTCTGTCAGAACCAATATTAGCCGTATCTATAGGAAAATAAAGTGGAAAGTTAATTTTCTCACTTAAATCGATTATTTCCCAAACCATTTTACCCATCAATACATCTCTATCATGAACGTAACCATACGCTAATGGTTTATCATTATCTGAAATGAGTTGAGCTGGAGTTTTCAATCCAATTTCTTCTGGAATTTTAGCATTCAGCAAATTAGACTGAGCATAAGAAGCTACTCCTCCAATTAAAGAGATTGCAATTATCAAAAAATTTCTCATATTCATCATAGTATCATTAATAAGAATGGATGTAAACTTCTATTCTGGGTAAAAGGTATTTATTATTGAATTTCAAAAATAACTGGAGCCGTTCTTGGCAATAAATAACTACCTGCACCAACTAATTTTGTTTTAATTTCAGAAATAGTCACCTGATCTCCTCTTCCTGCTTTAGAAAGTATCGCTTTACATTGTGCATTCAATCTATCGCCTTGAACCACCACAGTAGGCTGACCCGTAACTTTTAAATTAAATCCAACAACATTTAGATTAACATCAAAATCAAAGTCTACTAACTTCGCTCCAATTGTAGCAATCTCTAAGTTTGATTTAGGTCCTTTTACAACACCCATTTCACCTCTAATTGTACCTGTTGGGCCAGGAATTCCTTTGATTCTAAATACTTTTTTATCTGAAGCTACTTTCCCGTCAGACATTTTTCCTGAAACGTTAATTACAACTTCGTTTCCACCTTGCGGGTTCATCATATATTTTCCATTTCCAACTTTGGACAAACCTGGAGCCGAAGCATTAACATTATTGTCAGCAATACCTGCAAATGAAATAGAAATAGGATTTGAAACTCCTCTATACACTACATTCATTTTATCAGCAGAAATGGTAGCTGAATTAGGTCTTGGAACCACAACATATTTACCTGAGAATTTTAATGGAATTGTTTTTCCATCTTCTACAAAAGTAAATTGACCTGCAATATTTTGTTCTCCTACTCCTCCAGCAGTTAAAGCAATTTTAGCTTGTCCTGTAGCAGGATCTAATTTTGCTCCAGTAACGCTTGTTGGTTTTGTATTTGAATCATAACGACCTAAAACTACTTTACCTGTTACTGCTTCTCCTTGAAAATAAGCATTTTTGTCTAAGACCACGATTGCTTCATAATTATTATAAGAAGCTGCTGCAACTGCCGCTTTTCCTAAAGCTGCACTATAAACATCAGATTCCGCTTTATTAATATCATTTTGCCAGGTCGAAAGTTTTGCAACCGTTGCTATAGCTGGGAAATCTTTAAAGTGATAAGACAAATACTTATCTTTTAAACCTTCTTTGTTTTTAACATCAGAAAGGTCAAATTTACTTTCAATTTCACTAACAATAGCAGCATACTTTTTATCTCCCAAAGTAGCTTTCATATCAGCTTTGTATTGGTTAATAGTTGCTATAATTTCGTTCCCTTTTTTAGAATAACCTTCTCCGGTAAACCAATCTGCAATATTATCGCCTTTATCCATTTCTTCATAAGGCAGTTTTCCTGTTTCCGGATTTACCTCATAACCTGTAGTGGCTTGCGCTTTTAAGGATTGAATATAGTTATAAAAATTATCTGTTATTGTTTTTACTTTGTTAGCTGTTATGGATGCTGTAGCAAATTCTCCTTTGGCCTCAGCTGCTTTAGCATCCAGAGCACCTAACATCTGCTCGTTTGATAGTTTTGAATTTTCATTTGAACTCTCGAATTTTTCGTTCATTAATCCAAAACCTGATATTACTTCTTTTGAAACATTCATTGCCAACATAGCGATGAAAACCAAGTACATCAGGTTAATCATCTTCTGTCTAGGGGTTAGTTTTCCTCCTGCCATATTTTCTAATAATTAGTTGTAGTAATTTTGTTTAATAGTCTCGAACTTAATTATTATCCTTTGTTATTCATAGCAGAAAGCATTCCTCCATACACACTGTTTAATGATGTAATGTTTGCAGTCATAGATTGCATTTGCTCTTTTAATTTAGTAGCATTTTCAGCAATTTCTTTGTTAGCTTCAGCATTTCTAGAAGCACTTTCTAACTGCACTTTGTACAAACTATTTAAAGCTTCCATTTGAGCGGCAGCCATAGACAATTCGTCGCTGTATTTTTTTGTAGCAGCAATTCCGTCAGCAGCAGGAGCAATTCCTTTAGCAGCCGATTCGAAATTTTTGATACTATTTCCTAAACTTGCCATCAATTCACCATCGATTTTAGCATCTTTTAATAAATTATCTAATTTTTGAGACAACAATCCTTGAGCCTCAGAAGGAGATTCTGCTTTTGGTTTTCTTGCAGCTGCTGGAGTTCCATTAGCTAATTCTGGGTAAACTAAAGTCCAATCTAATTCGTTGTCTACAGGTTCAAAGGCTGAAAGTGCAAAAATAAAAGCCTCTGTTAATAATCCAATAGAAAGCATTAATGTACCAGTTAGTGGTCCAATTTCGAAATGTGTAATTTTAAAAAGAGCTCCAACAATTACAATTGCTGCTCCCATTCCGTACGCAAAATTCATTGCTTTTTTACTTAATAATGCCATAATCTTAGTTTTTAGTTCGTGTAGGTGTTATTTATTAATTTAAAGGGGTGTTTATTTATCTGCTTCTTCTTGTATCTCCAGCTCCTCCGGTAATTTGAACGCCCATGTAATCTTGAACTGTTCTAAAACCGATGAAACTTCTTGCTGAATCAGCATATTCAAAATCTCTGGTACTTACTTGTAAGAAGTAAGCAACATCTTTCCATGATCCTCCACGAACCACTTTACGTTTATTTGAAGCGTCTAAAACATTTGGATTCATTGTAGACACATATTCGTAAGCATTAGGATCATAAGACGAATCTGTCCATTCTGAAACGTTTCCAGCCATGTTATAAAGATTGTAACCATTTGGTTCATAAGACTTAGCTTCAACAGTATATAAAGCCTGATCAGCAGCATAATCTCCTCTATTTGGTTTAAAATTCGCTAAGAAACAACCTCTATCATTTTTAGTATAAGGGCCTCCCCAAGGATAAGTAGCTGATTGCAGACCACCTCTGGCAGCATATTCCCACTCAGCCTCTGTAGGTAATCTAAAAGAATTAATCAGGTCGCGACCACTCTTTTTAGATTTAATATAAGTATTTTTATTTAAAGTTCTCCATGCACAGAAAGCTTTAGCCTGTGTCCATTTTACACCTACTACAGGATAATCTCCATACGCTTTATGCCAGAAATATTCATTATGCATTGGCTCATTGTACGAGTAAGTAAAATCTTTAATCCAAACTGTGGTATCCGGATATACTTTTACTTCTTCATTTCTTATAAAATCTTTTCTTTTACCCACTTTCGCTTTTGCAGCAGCCTGAATATCCATCCAAGAGTAACGGAATTTCAGTTTATCAACATCAATAGGTCGTTCACCGTTATATGCTTCTTCAATTGGAATATACATTGAATCCATTACCTCTACATAATATTCATCAGGATATTGTTTCGGATCTTTGATTAACTTAACATTTCGGTTTAATCTCCTTCCGGCATACGGATCTTCATCGGTCCCTATACTATAATAATTATCATACATATACTTATCATATGCAGTCATTTTTTCAGGATCTGCATCATTAAAAGCAAAATCACCAATGCTTCCTGCTTTTTTTCCTTTTCCATCTCCAGGTTTAACACCAAAATCTTCTGCCATCACAGCTAACTTCAATCTTATCGTAGAATCTTTTACCCATTCTACAAACTGACGGTATTCACTATTAGTAATTTCAGTTTCATCCATATAAAAGGAACGTACCGTAACTGTTTTTGTTTGTGCATCTTGAACGCCAGCAATATCTTCATCAGATTTACCCATAATAAAGGCTCCTCCAGGAACTAGTGTCATTCCGTATGGCTTTTCTGGATGCCATTTTGCTCCTTTAACACCGACTAACTCACCTTTATCACTCGATTTACCACAGCTTATTAAAAGTGACAAAATTGCCATAAATGCAATGAACTTCTTCATATAAATTCGGGTTATATATTCTTTATTTTTTAAGTGTGTAAACGTATTTATTATTTATTAATAAAACAATATTTTTTTTTCTTTAATTCAACACTCAACCAAAAGTAAAGTTAAAAAAATTATAAAAAAAATATTTTATCGACAAAATGCTAAAAAAACACGATTAAAAACACATTTATCCGATGAAACGTAGTTTTTAAACTACTCTAATTAAAATCAAAACTCACTATTCTTCTACATACATTAACAAAAAACAGCATTTTAAAGCACATTTTTCCTTTGTGCTTTCCACCATCTTTCTGGTAATTCCTGATTACAAGCACCTAAATACTCTTCATAAGAACAAGGTAATAACGTATTTCGTTTTAGTTTATTATTCCCATTTGAAATAAAAGGAATTTCTATCCACCAACGATCTGTTCTGTCGCTTTTATAAAAAACCAAAGTCTCGTTCTCAATAGGAACACTGTATTTAATATAATTTTCTCTACTTCCAAAAGGATATTCTTTAGAACGGTAATGATACCCTTCTATAAAATACCAGATAATTTGTGTAATCAAAATTGATTCCTGACGAGAATTATGATGATTAAAAACGCCAAACATCGAAACCTTATCACTTATTCCCGCATATCTTGCTAAAGCGCAAATTTCTTTCCCATTAAAACCATTTGGAGCAAAAGAAACAAAATTTCCAGAATCGGCTGATTTTACTGCGTTTAAATCTAAACTAACAAAGTCAGCATCTCTAAAAACAGGCTCGGCAAGAGCAATATTATTTGAAACTTCACCAAGGCGATAGCCATCAAAAAACAATTTCTCAACTAAATCAATTTCTTCCTGAGAATTGTAATAGGTTTGGTAACCAATGTTGCAAAAATTAAATAAATTATTGGGTTCATCGATAATCATTTTTGACAAATAGGAGTTGCTTGACATCTCTTCTTCTTCTTTTCCAAAGTCGAATTTACTATCAATAGCAACCAGATTCACCATTTGTTCTAATTCATCATAAGCACGGTACATGCTGTATGTTAAATCCTGTGAACCTCCAATAATTATGGGAATGATTTTCTTTTTGATCAAATCAGAAACTACTTTGCGTACAGCAAAATAAGTATCTTCTTTTGAATTTCCTGGCAAAATATCACCTAAATCAGCAATGCTAGCATCCCAATTTCCAGGAAACATACTGTATAATTCTTGTCTAAATGCAGATAAATCTCCCGAATTTGAGATAGTATCACTTCCACGATTTTCTAAAACACCTATTAAAGCAATTTTTACTTTATTCAAATCTGGAAATTCTTCTTGGGTATGAAACACCACCTTACTTCCCAATTGCTGAGAACTTAGTGATTTTAACACTTCCAAAAAGTCATTATTTATTGGCTCCAGAAAATCAAATCCTATCATAATATGTTATTCTCAACTTTTTTGCTTCCCAAGAATAAGAGGAAAATACAAGTTTTATTTCTTTTTAGCTGTAGTTTTTTTTGCTGCTGGTTTTTTAGCAGCCGCTTTCTTAACTGGTGCTTTTTTAGCAGGTGTTTTTTGAGCAATCAATTCCTGAACTTCAGCCAAAGTCATTTTAGCAGCATCGACATCTTTACTTAATTCGATTTTGATTTTTCCTTTCGTAATTACCGAACGTCCCCATCTTGCTTTCTCAACTAAAATACCTTCGTCTTCCCAATTGTGGATTACTTTATCAATATTCTTTTGTATTTTATCTTCAATCAAAGCTTCAATATCCGCTTGCGATAAATTATCAAAATCATATTTTTTACTCACATTAATAAACATTCCGTCCCATTTAATAAAAGGTCCAAAACGTCCAGTTCCTTTTTGCACTCCTTCGCCTTTATAGGTAGCAATTGGCGCATCGGCTTTTATTTTTTCATCAATCAATTCTTGTGCTCTTTCTTTAGTTACTGCCAATGGATCTTCTCCTTTTGGTAACGAAATAAACACACTTCCGTGACGTACATACGGTCCAAAACGACCGTTACTTACCTCCACTTCTTCGTCTTTGTATGTCCCTAATGCTTTTGGCAACAAAAACAAATTCAAGGCATCTTCTAAGGTAATGTTTCCGATGTTTTGCTCTTTCATCAAACTAGCAAACTTCTTGTCTTCGTCTTCGGCATCACCAATTTGAGCCATTGGACCAAATTTCCCTAAACGAACTGAAACCGGTTTTCCGGTTGCAGGATCTGTACCTAAAATTCGTTCTCCGCTTTCTCTATCTGCATTGGCTTCGACATCTTTTACAGTAGGGTGAAACTGATCGTAGAACTCTTGCATCATAGTTGCCCATTCGATATTTCCTTCGGCAATTTCGTCAAAATCCTGCTCTACTTTTGCAGTAAAATTATAATCTAAAATGTTTCCGAAATTCTTAACCAAGAAATCAGTAACAATAGTTCCAATATCTGTAGGAACTAATTTTCCTTTATCAGAACCAGTATTTTCTTTTAGCAACTTCTCTCCTACTTTTCCAGATTGCAGCGTAAGTTGTGTATAATTACGTTCTTGTCCGTCTAAATTTCCTTTCTCAACATAATTTCTATTGATAATGGTAGAAATGGTTGGCGCATAAGTAGATGGACGACCAATTCCAAGCTCTTCTAGTTTTTTAACCAAAGAAGCCTCAGTATATCTTGCCGCTGGACGCGAATAACGCTCGGTTGCTGTAATATAATTGTTTTGTAATTTTTCGTTTACTTTCATAGCCGGCAACATGCCTTCTTGCTCCTCTTCGTCATCATCATGTCCTTCCAAATATACTTTTAAGAAACCTTCAAAAAGCAATACTTCTCCAGACGCAGTAAACAATTCGCTATGATTATTCGCCTGGATTTTAACGTTAGTACGTTCTAACTTGGCATCACTCATTTGCGAAGCTAAAGTTCTTTTCCAAATCAAATCATACAAACGTGCCTGATCTCTATCAATATTTACGGTATGACGTGACATATCCGTTGGACGAATCGCCTCGTGTGCTTCCTGAGCTCCTTTACTTTTGTTGGCAAATGTTCTAGGATTAGAAAACTCTTTTCCATAAGATTTAATGATCTCCGCTTCGGCTGCATCCATAGCATCCTTAGACAAGTTCACACTATCGGTTCTCATGTAAGTAATCAATCCCGCTTCGTACAAACGTTGTGCTAACTGCATCGTAATTCCAACAGGCAAATACAATTTACGTGCTGCTTCTTGTTGTAAAGTCGAAGTAGTAAATGGCGCTGTTGGTGATTTTTTTGTTGGTTTCGTTTCTAAATCCGAAACTTTATAAGTAGAACCGATGTTTTTACTCAAAAATTCTTCGGCTTCTTTTTTAGTATTAAAGTTTTTAGGTAATTTGGCTTTGAATGTTTTTCCAGCTTCGTTAGTAAATTCGGCCACTACCGAATAAGAAGCTACAGCTTTAAAATCCTGAATTTCACGCTCGCGTTCTACAATCAAACGAACAGAAACCGATTGTACACGACCTGCCGAAAGTCCGCCTTTAATTTTTCTCCACAAAACTGGCGATAATTCATAACCCACCAAACGGTCTAATACACGACGTGCTTGCTGAGCATTAACTAAATTATAATCAATTTCACGTGGATTATCAATTGCTTTTAAAATGGCATTTTTTGTAATTTCGTGAAAAACAATTCTTTTGGTTTTGCTTTTATCTAATTTTAATTCTTCCGCTAAGTGCCAAGAAATGGCCTCACCCTCGCGGTCCTCATCGCTTGCTAACCAAACCGTTTCGGCATTTTTAGATAAAGTTTTAAGTTTGCTTACTAAGGCTTTTTTATCCGGAGAAACTTCATATTTAGGTTTAAATCCATTTTCTACATCTACTCCTATTTCCTTTGAAGGTAAGTCGGCTATGTGACCATAACTTGACTCTACTTGAAAATCACTTCCTAGAAATTTCTCGATTGTTTTTGCCTTTGCAGGTGACTCAACTATTACTAAATTCTTTGCCATTACTTTATTTTTCTCAGACAAAAGTATCTATTTTTTTTAAATACAAAGGCTTTAGATTTTTTTTTTGAAAGATTTGGGAATTTTGCTTCAATATAAATACCAGATTTTTTCAGTCACTTTATTCTCAATTTCTTTAACGTAAATCTATTTTATCCGAAAAAATAGCTGATTTTCATTTCAACTAAAAACATAGAATTATTGTTCCATTTTTTAAAAACAAAAAATACTGTTAATTCTTCATCTGACATCTTGTCATATCCGTTTGATTTCTCTTATCTTTGTGCTTTGAAACAACTAGAATGGAAAAGATTATTGAAGAAAGTAAACAAGGAGAAAGTCTTGTTTTAGAACATAAACCAGAAAACACCAAAAAACTATTTATAGAAAGTTATGGCTGTGCGATGAATTTTTCAGACAGTGAAATAGTTGCTTCTATATTATCGAGCAACGGCTACAACACCACTCAAATTTTAGAAGAAGCCGATTTGGTTTTGGTCAATACGTGTTCGATTCGTGACAAAGCCGAACAAACTATTAGAAAGCGTTTAGAGAAATACAATGCGGTAAAACGCATTAACTCAAAAATGAAAGTAGGCGTTTTAGGTTGCATGGCCGAACGTTTGAAAAGTCAGTTTTTAGAAGAAGAAAAAATAGTTGATTTGGTTGTAGGTCCTGATGCTTACAAAGATTTACCAAATCTTTTAAGTGAAGTTGAAGAAGGTCGTGATGCGATTAATGTTATTTTATCGAAAGAAGAAACTTATGGCGATATTTCGCCAGTTCGTTTGATGAGTAACGGAATCACAGCTTTAGTTTCCATCACTCGTGGTTGTGATAATATGTGTACGTTTTGCGTAGTTCCTTTTACACGCGGACGTGAACGCAGCCGTGAGCCACAAAGTATTATGAGTGAAATTCAGGATTTATGGGATAAAGGTTTTAAAGAAATTACTTTATTAGGTCAAAACGTAGATAGTTATTTATGGTATGGCGGCGGATTGAAAAAAGATTTTGAAAACGCAACCGAAATGCAAAAAGCAACTGCAGTAGACTTTGATCAATTACTCGAAATGGTAGCAATTGGATTTCCAAAAATGCGTGTTCGTTTTTCGACTTCAAATCCGCAAGATATGCACGAAAGTGTATTGCATGTAATTGCAAAACACAATAATATTTGCAAACACATTCACTTGCCTGTACAATCGGGAAGCAATAGAATTCTAAAAGAAATGAATCGTTTGCACAGTCGTGAAGAATACATGACTTTAATTGATAAAATTAGAACTATTATTCCAGATGCGGCAATCTCGCAAGATATGATTGCTGGTTTCCCAACAGAAACCGAAGAAGATCATCAGGACACTTTAAGTTTGATGGAATATGTGAAATATAATTTTGGATACATGTATTCGTATTCTGAACGCCCAGGAACTTTGGCAGGAAGAAAAATGGAAGATGATGTTCCAGAAGAAACCAAAGCACGAAGATTACAAGAAATTGTCGATTTACAACAAAAACACGCTTGGTTTCGCTCAGAGGAATTCATTGGAAAAACAGTTGAAGTATTGATTGAAAAAGTTTCTAAAAAATCAACTGAAGAGTTTTCTGGAAGGAACTCTCAAAGTATTACAGTAGTTTTCCCAAAAGAGAACTATAAAATAGGTGACTTTGTAAATGTAAAAATCAATTCTTGCACCAGCGGAACATTAAAAGGTGAAGCGGTTGGATATTCTGAAATGAATTAGATTTAGAGTCATTGCGAGAAACGAAGCAATCACACTAAAACAATTTCGAAACAATTTGGAATCGATATACTAAATGTGATTGCTTCGTTCCTCGCAATGACAAATAAAAAAAACAAGAATGACAAAGAAACAAATACTTATAGTTATACTAACTTTTATCATTGGATTTGGAACTACTTTCTATATCATTAGAACTTATTTTCCAAAGCATAAAGTAGAACAAACGAATAAAATCAAAGATACTTTGACAAATAGTAAAGAATAAATCTGCGAATTTGCGGTTAACAAAAAATGAGATTGCTTTGCTTCGTGCCTCGCAACTCCTCGCAATGACAATACAATATGGAATCAGTTCAAAACATAAAACAACGATTTGAGATTATTGGGAATGACCCAAAGCTCAATCGTGCGATAGAAAAAGCCATTCAAGTAGCGCCAACTGACATTTCGGTGTTGGTTACTGGTGAAAGTGGTGTTGGTAAAGAAAATATTCCAAGAATCATCCATTCGTTATCACACAGAAAACACGGTAAATATATTGCCGTAAACTGTGGTGCTATTCCCGAAGGAACTATAGACAGTGAACTTTTTGGTCACGAAAAAGGTGCTTTTACAGGTGCAACAAGTACGCGTGAAGGTTATTTTGAAGTAGCCAATGGCGGAACTATTTTCCTTGATGAAGTTGGAGAGCTACCACTTACTACCCAAGTACGTTTACTGAGAATCCTTGAAAATGGCGAATTCCTGAAAGTAGGTTCTTCACAGGTTCAAAAAACCGATGTTCGAATTGTAGCTGCCACTAATGTGAACTTGTTTAATGCTATCGAAAAAGGGAAATTTCGTGAAGATTTGTACTATCGTTTGAGTACTGTAGATATTGCTTTGCCTCCTTTGCGAGACAGAAAAGACGATATTCATTTATTGTTTCGAAAATTTGCCGCCGATTTTGCTCATAAATACAAAATGCCTCCATTAAAATTAGATGATAATGCAGTGCAATTATTGCAAAAATACCGATGGAGCGGAAACATTCGTCAGCTGAGAAACGTTGCCGAACAAATTTCGGTTTTAGAAACCAATCGCGATATTTCCGGAGCTACTTTGCAAGCTTATTTACCGCCTACAGAAGGCAGCAATCTACCATCAGTAATTAAAAGCAATAAAAGCGAAAGTGATTTTAGTACAGAAAGAGACATTTTGTACAAAGTACTTTTTGATATGAAAAGTGATTTGAATGATCTTAAAAAATTGACCTTGGAACTCATGAAAAGTGGTGCTGCAAAGGCTCAGGATATTAATCCGAATTTAATTCAGAAAATATACGGTTCTAAAGAAGAAGATAGTGAAATCGAGTTTGAAGAACAAGCTGTAACCGCTGTGATGCCAACGAATCATAATGAAAACTACAACAATTCAGAAGACAATTATCTTTTTGCCGAAACTATCGAAGAAGAGGAAGTGTTGCGTTTAGAACAAAAAGAAATCGAAATGATTAAAAAATCATTAGAAAAAAACAAAGGAAAAAGAAAAGCAGCTGCCGATGAATTAGGAATTTCTGAACGAACGTTGTATCGAAAAATCAAACAATTCGACCTTTAAATAAATTCCAAAAAATAAATTCCAAATTCCAAATTAGTATATTTGAAAAAAAAATAGAATCCATCTTTCAAATTGGAATTTGGAATTTAAAAAATTGGAATTTTTTCAATAAATATTATGAAAAAAATATATTCACTTTTTGCATTCATTAGTCTTTTTATGTTGAGTGGTTGCGGAATTTACAACTTTACCGGAACGGGAAAAATCGATGCAAAAACTTTTCAAGTTAATTTCTTCCAAAACAATGCAGATTTAGTTGAACCAGGAATTGACCTAAAATTCACTAGGGAATTACAAGATCTTCTTATCAATCAAACTAACTTGAACTTGGTAAGTAGTGGTGGTGATTTAACTTATGAAGGAGAAATTGTAGATTACCGAATCAGTCCGATGACCGCTACTGCCGATCAACAAGCTTCTCAAAACCGAATAAAAATAAGAGTGAATGTACGGTTTATGAATAGAAATAAAGAAGCTGACGATTTTGAAAAACCATTCGAGTTTTATTACGATTACCCAGCACAAACACAGCTTCAAGGTGCAGTTCTAACTACGGCACTCGATGAAATTTTTGAAAGAATTACGCAGGATATTTTTAATGAATCATTAGCTAAGTGGTAAATTAAAAGTTTATTTGGTTAACCGTTTATTTGTTTAATCGATTAAACAAATAAACAGCACCGCGATTAAACAAAAAACAATGAACGTAACCGATTATACTTATTTAATTAACAAACCCAATACAATAACTCAAAAGCAAACCTTAGCTTTAGAGAAAGTATTGGACGAGTTTCCGTATTTTCAAAGTGCCAGAGCCTTGCGGTTAAAAGGGCTTTACAATGAAAATAGTTATCAGTATAATTCGGCATTAAAAGTTACAGCAGCACATACTACCGATAGAGCTATTTTATTTGACTTTATCAGTTCGGAAGATTTTAATGCCATTCAAAAAGCATTATTTGAGAAAAAAACCAATGAACTTCTTTCGATTCAGGTGGTGGATAGCATCGAAATCATTCAGGAAAAGACATTTGAAACTAACGAAAACAATGTTCCTTTAGAAAAAGAAACTGAAGTTTTAGAAATAACCAACACTACCGAAGAAAAATTAGAACTTGGAAAACCTTTAGAATTTTCTAAAAACGAAACGCATTCTTTCCAGGAATGGCTTCAACTTTCCAGAATACAACCTATAGACAGAACATCAGAATCCAAAAATAGTCAAGCCTCTCTTAAAGCAGAAGATGTTTCTAAGAAAAAACAAGAAGCAATAATCAATAAATTTATTGAAAGTAATCCAAAAATTTCAGCGGTTAAGCACGGAACACCGTCTATTATTAACATAGACATTAATAAAGAAGACAACACTTCGTTGATGACAGAGACTTTAGCCAAGGTATATTTAGAACAAAAAAAATATCAAAAAGCGATTCAAGCTTATGAAATATTAATTTTGAAATATCCAGAAAAAAGTAGTTTCTTTGCAGACCGCATATCGGATATTAAGATTTTACAACAAAACAATAATAATTAAGTAATGAGCACATTTTCAATTTTTTTAGTTTTAATAACAATAGTTTGTTTTCTACTGATTGTAGTAATTATGGTTCAAAACCCTAAAGGTGGTGGTTTATCATCTTCATTAGGCGGATCAACACAAATGGGTGGTGTACAAAAAACAACCGACTTTTTAGACAAAAGTACTTGGACTTTATCCATCGTTTTAATCTCATTGATTTTATTATCAAGTTTGAGTTTCACAGGAACTTTAAGCGATAGTGATTCTAAAATTATTGATAACACTGAAGCTGCTGTTCCTGCAACACCAGCTCCTACTCCTGCTCAACCAGCTGTGCCAGTTACGCCAGCCCCTGCAAAATAATTCCTATTCTAAAATAGATTAAAAAATGCCAGCCTGTCAAAGCTGGCATTTTTCATAAGAAAAAATGGCAGTGAAATTGGACTGGCATAATTTCTGAATACCCAAAGCAAAATTTAATTTAATTAATTTAAAATAAAAAATCATGACATTAAACATTAAACCACTTTCAGACAGAGTACTGATCGAACCAGTTGCAGCTGAAACTAAGACGGCGTCAGGGATTTTTATTCCAGATACTGCCAAAGAAAAACCACAAAAAGGAACTGTTGTAGCCGTAGGAAATGGCACAAAAGATCATGAAATGACCGTAAAAATTGGAGATACCGTACTTTACGGAAAATATGCTGGTACTGAACTAAAATTAGAAGGTACTGACTATTTGATTATGAGAGAAGATGATATCTTAGCGATAATCTAAAAAAACAAGTATTAAGAATTAAGTACAAAGTATTAAGATTTTTAAAACAATAATAAATAAAGAAATAAACAAAAATGGCAAAAGATATAAAATTTGATATTGAAGCACGTGACGGATTAAAACGTGGTGTTGACGCATTAGCAAATGCAGTAAAAGTAACTTTAGGACCTAAAGGTCGTAATGTAATCATTGGAAGATCTTTTGGTGGACCAGTTGTCACTAAAGATGGTGTTTCTGTTGCAAAAGAGATTGAATTAAAAGACCCATTAGAAAATATGGGAGCTCAAATGGTAAAAGAAGTAGCTTCTAAAACTAATGATTTAGCTGGAGACGGAACTACAACTGCAACTGTTTTAGCACAAGCTATTGTAAAAGAAGGTTTGAAAAACGTTGCTGCCGGAGCGAATCCAATGGATTTAAAAAGAGGAATTGACAAAGCGGTTGAAGCTATTGTTGCTGACCTTGCAAAACAATCTCAGGTTGTAGGAAGTGATTCAGACAAAATCAAACAAATTGCTTCTATCTCTGCAAACAATGACGAAATTATTGGTGAATTAATTGCTACTGCTTTCGCAAAAGTTGGAAAAGAAGGAGTTATTACTGTTGAAGAAGCAAAAGGTACTGATACTTTTGTTGACGTAGTAGAAGGAATGCAATTTGACAGAGGATACCTTTCTCCATATTTTGTTACTAATTCTGAAAAAATGGAAGTAGAATTAGACTCTCCATACATTTTATTATACGACAAAAAAGTTTCTTCTTTAAAAGAATTATTACCAGTTCTTGAGCCAGTAGCTCAATCAGGAAAACCATTATTGATTATTGCTGAAGACGTTGACGGAGAAGCTTTATCTACATTGGTAGTAAACAAATTACGTGGTGCTTTGAAAATCGCTGCTGTAAAAGCACCTGGTTTTGGAGACAGAAGAAAAGCAATGCTTGAAGATATTGCTATCTTAACTGGAGGAACTGTAATCTCTGAAGAAAGAGGTTATACGCTTGAAAACACAACTATCGAAATGTTAGGAACAGCTAAAAGAGTTTCTATCGACAAAGACAATACTACAATTGTAAGCGGTGCTGGTGAAGCTGAAATGATCAAAAACCGTGTAAACCAAATTAAAGGTCAAATGGAAGTTACGACTTCTGATTATGACAAAGAAAAATTGCAAGAACGTTTGGCTAAATTAGCTGGAGGTGTTGCGGTTCTTTATGTTGGTGCTGCTTCTGAAGTAGAAATGAAAGAGAAAAAAGACCGCGTTGACGATGCGCTTCATGCAACTCGTGCAGCTGTAGAAGAAGGAATCGTTGCTGGTGGTGGTGTAGCTTTATTAAGAGCTAAAGGAGCACTAGCTGATTTGAAAGCTGAAAATGCTGATGAAGCTACTGGAATCCAGATTGTTTCTCGCGCTATTGAATCTCCATTGAGAACTATTGTTGAAAACGCAGGTCTTGAAGGTTCTGTAGTGGTAGCAAAAGTAGCTGAAGGTTCAGGTGATTTTGGATACAATGCAAAAACTAATGAATATGTTGATATGCTAAAAGCAGGAATTATCGATCCTAAAAAAGTAACTCGTGTAGCATTAGAAAATGCAGCATCAGTTTCAGGAATGATTTTAACTACTGAATGTGCATTAATTGACATCAAAGAAGAAAACGCTGGTGGCGGAATGCCAATGGGCGGTGGAATGCCAGGAATGATGTAATATTTTTGAAATTCCAATATAAAAATTCTAAATTCCAAAATTGGAATTGAAATAAAAAAATCCGTCTTGTATATTACGAGACGGATTTTTTATTTTTCTCTTCAATCCAGCGGGACATATACTTGGTACTTTTTAAAGTATGATGTTGCAACAATTCACCCATAAAATTATTCAAACGATGTTGCTTTATATTCGAAAGTAAAAACTGAATTTGCGTAGCAAAATCGCCTTCAAACAACTTTCTTAAATAACGCTGTTTGATTATTTCAATTCCGTTGTCTTGGGCTTGAAGCCAAATTTCTTTGTGTTGATATAATTGTATTGCTTTATCAGCAAAAAGTTCTGGATTATCTTCCACAAAACCGTTCCAAGGTAAATTCCCTTGCATTGATTCGGCACCAATAGCAGTTGTAACACTTGGCGTTCCACATTGCATCGCTTCGAGTAGTTTTCCTTTTATTCCGGCACCAAAACGCAACGGAGCCAAAACTATACGCGCCTTTTCAACTACTTCATTCGCATTTTGAGCACGACCCTGAATCAGAAAACCTTCTTTTACGTTATTTAATTGCAATACTTTTTGAGAAGGATAAGCGCCATAAACATTTAAAACAGCATCTGGTAATTGCTTTTTTATAATTGGCCAAATTGTTTCTTTCAAATATTGTACTGCATTCCAATTAGGCTCATGAAGAAAATTACCAATAAAAACAAAATCTTTTCGAGTTTCAAAATCTGGCAAAAGATTCAAATCGGGAATAGCTTCTGGATTCAACAAAAGAGGCAAATAATACAACAACGCTTTATCAATTTTAAAAACATTTATTAGCAATTCTATTTCATATTCAGAAATCATTAAGGACAAATCGCAACGTAAAATACTAGCAATTTCTCTCTTAGCGACTTCTTCTGCTAATAAATCTGAAATTTGAAATTCACGCTTTTCTTTAAATGCTTTTTGTCTTGCCAATCGCAAACAATGCAAATCTTCGGTATCTAGAACTCGTAATGCATCGGGACAATTTTCGGCAACACGCCAGCCAAATTGCTCCTCAATCATAAATCGATCAAACAAAACAATCTTTGGATTTAACTCTTTTATAAAATCATCAAAACTGGAATTATTCAATTCAATTGATTCTTTTTGAACATCAAATTCACTCAAATCAACCATAAAATTACTATTCTGAGCGGGACTTGCAAAAATAACTTGAAATCCTTGTTTTTGAAACAACGAAATTAATTGCATCATCCTTCCGCCTGCCGCAGAAGAATTAGGCTCAGGCCACACAAAACCAATTATCAAGAGCGATTGCATCTGATTCATATCAACATAAAAATTAATAGTACAAAATAATACTAAATTAATGGTTATTCACTCCTTTCGACTAAAATAACTGAAATAAAGACTAATTTTGCAGCAATAAAACTGAGGAATATGTTAGGATTAAAATTAGCCACCGATCCAAGATGGGTCAACATTGTAGAATCTAATATTGAAGAAATTTTAACGGATCACGCCTGGTGCGAACAGAAAGCAGCTTCTAACGCCATCAGTCTTATTACTCAAAACTCTGAAAAAGAAGAATTGGTCACTGAATTAATGCTAATTGCTCAGGAAGAAATCGAGCATTTTAAAATGGTTCATGACCTTATCAAAGAAAGAGGACTCACTTTTGGACGTGAACGCAAAGACAGCTATGTTAATGAGCTATTCAAATTCATGAAAAAAGACGGAAGTCGTAACGATGCTTTATGCGAACGTTTGCTTTTTTCGGCAATGATTGAGGCCAGAAGTTGCGAACGTTTTAAAGTTTTATCAGAAAACATTAAAGACCCAGAATTGGCTCAATTCTACCGTGATTTAATGATTAGCGAAGCGGGACATTACACCACTTTTTTAGCTTTTGCCAAAAAATATGCCGACAATGTCGATGTTGACAAACGTTGGAAAGAGTGGATTGAGTATGAAACTTCAATAATTACAAACTACGGAAAAAACGAAACCATACACGGATAATAATTTATTCTAAAATTCGTTCCTAAATTTTATTTCTCAAATAACCATTACTATCATGTCTCAAAAAAAAGCTATATTTTTTAAAACCTTAAAATATATAGGAATCACGCTAATCACCTTATTGGCTTTCATGTTTATTGCTCCGTATATTTTTGCAGACAAAATTAATGCAGAAATAAAAAAAGTAGCTAATGAAAAACTAGACGCAAAACTGGATTACTCTGAATCTAACATTTCTTTTTTCACACATTTTCCTTCGTTAACCGTGAGTTTAAATGATTTTCAGCTTCATGGTTCAGCACCTTATCAAAATGAAAACCTAATATCTGCAAAAGAAATCGCTTTTGGTATTGATGTACCCAGTCTAATCTTTGGAAAGTCAGTGAATATTGACAAAATCTTTCTCTCAAATGCTGATATTAATGTAAAAGTCAACAAAGAAGGGTTTGCAAATTATAATGTTTACAAATCAAGTAAAGTCAAAACAACCGAAAAAGAGGAAGACAGTTCATTAAAACTGGAAAAAATCGAAATCACCAATACTAAAATTGTCTATGATGATTTATCGACCAAATTGCACTTTGATATTTTTGGTTTTAATTACTTAGGAAAAGGTGATTTAAGCAAAGCCATTTTTGATTTATCTTCTAAAGCACAAATTGAAAAACTCAGTCTTTTGTATGATAACGAAACTTACTTAATGAACAAAAAAATAAATGCCGATTTAATTACCAAAGTAAATGTAAACTCGCTTTCGTTGATTTTTCAGGAAAATGATTTAAAAATAAATAACCTAATTGTTGATTTTAAAGGAAAATTCGACTTCCTGAAAGAAGGATACAAAATGGATTTTGTTCTAAAAACTACCAACAGTAATTTGCATGATTTTTTTACTGCTTTTCCGCCAAAATTCATCACATGGCTTGATAAAACCAAATTAAATGGAAAAACAGATTGTATATTATCATTAAAAGGAAATTATATTGCTTCTAAGAATATTGCACCAAAACTGGAACTAGAATTCAAAATTAGAAACGGAAGTATTAATTACAATCAAAGTCCAGCCACTGTAACCAACCTAAATGTTGATTTTGATACCCAATTGCCTTCTTTGAATCCTGATTCTTTAATTGTGGATTTAAGAAACTTATCTCTTAACATTGATAAAGAATCTTTAAAAGCAAAATTATACAGTACAGGAACTACTAGTCTAGATATAAATGCTGAACTTAAAGCAAAAATTGATTTAGAAAAATTAAATCGAGCGATAGGAATTCCAGATATTGAACTAAAAGGAATGCTGGTAGCTGATGGAAAATCTAAAGGGAAATTTGATAAAAAAAGTGGAACATTTCCTGTAACAAATGCCATTATTAACTTGAATAATGGTTTTCTTAAAACTAAATATTATCCAAATCCAATCACTAATATTGAGATTGTTTCTACTATTTCGAATCCAAAAGGTACTTTCGAAGATTTAAAAGTAGTTTTACAACCTGCGCAATTTACTTTTGAAGGAAATCCTGTCTTTGTAAAAGCCAATTTGAGTAATTTTGACAATCTTATTTATGATGTTACTGCCAAAGGAACACTTGATATTGGCAGAATATACCAAGTTTTTTCTCAAAAAGGATTGGACGTGAATGGTTTTATTAAAGCCGATTTAGCCCTAAAAGGAAAACAAAGCGATGCCGAAAAAGGAAACTATTCGAAACTTAAAAATAGTGGAACACTTGAAATTCGAAACATCAAATTAGCATCTGAGTATTTACCAAAAGCATTTCTTATCAAAGAAGGAATTTTTAAATTCAATAATGATAAGATGCGTTTCAACACTTTTTTAGCTTCTTATGGACAATCTGATTTTAAACTAAATGGTTATTTGCAGAATGTATTCAATTTTCTGGCTTCAAAAAAAGGGGTTTTACATGGTTCTTTTTCTATGAATTCTAAATACATCAATGCAGATGAGTTCATGTCAAATACCACTATAAATACAACGGAAACAATTCCAACTGCTACTGCAAAAGAGACAGGAGTAATCATTGTTCCACCAAATTTAGATTTGCATTTTACAGCCAATGCACAAAAAGTAAATTTTAACGGATTGGAACTTAAAAACGCAAAAGGAAGTTTGAACATGAAAAACGGCTTGCTTAGCATGAAAAATACTGGTTTTGATTTAATAGGTTGTACGGTTGCTATGGATGCTACTTACAAAAGTGTTAATTCTAAAAATGCAATATTTGACTATCATATAAAAGCAAATGAATTTGATATTAAACGTGCTTATAAAGAAGTCAAACTTTTTAGAGAAATGGCAAGTGCTGCCGAAAAAGCCGAAGGAATTATATCTTTAGATTATAATTTAAAAGGACGATTGAATGCAAATATGGAACCCGTTTTTCCTTCTTTATTAGGAAATGGAGTTATCTCTGTAAAAAATGTCAAATTGTATGGTATGAAAATGTTTGGTAGCGTTGCTAAACAAACAAATAAAGAAAGTATTAAAAACCCCGAGTTAAGTAAAGTAGATATTAAAAGTTCTATTAAGAATAATATTATTACGATTGAACGTTTTAAATTCAAATTTGCTGGATTCAGACCTCGAATTGAAGGAACAACTAGTTTAGACGGAAGGTTAAATCTTAAAATGAGATTAGGTTTACCACCTCTTGGAATCCTTGGAATTCCTTTGACTATAACAGGAAATAAAGATAATCCTAGAATAAAAGTAGGTAGAAAAACAGAAGATTTAGAAGAAGCAAAAGATAGTATCCAATAATTCTAATTTTCGAAATAACAAAAAAACAGTCATCTCATAATTGAGATGACTGTTTTTTTTATAGCTTCTACTTTAAAAAAATTACTTCTTAACGATAGCTTTTATTGTATAATATCTGCCATTCTTGACATGTAAAAAGTAAATCCCTTTGTTTAAATCATTCATATACATCTGTTGCATAGTACTTGTTAAAGGTTCTGATTTGACTTTTCTTGCTAAAATACTATAGAGTGAAAGTTCTGCTTCATCAAAAACTGTATTTACTTTAATATTTAAAGATGTAACAACCGGATTAGGGAAGACAGTAACATTTTCGATAATACTAATAGCAGAAGTAGTGTCGCAACTTCCCAGTTTATCACCGTGATTCAAATGAGCCTGAACTGCATTTGAACTTATACAAATTTCCTTATCATTATGACAAACCATAACTTTATTACCTGAATTACCACACTGTACATTTATTGCATTAACATCTATTGAGGAAGAAGTTTGACAGCCCTTGGCATCAGTTATTATTACAGTATAGGTACCTGCTGTTGCTATAGCTATAGTTTGAGTCGTTTGATTTGTACTCCATAGGTAAGAATAGGGTGCTGTGCCCCCTGTAGCAACAGCTGTAATTGGAAGCAAAGAAGATCCATAACCAACATAGATAGTGTTTTTTTCCTGTGTATTATTAATAGCATAAACATCAGGAATTGATGCGGTTAACAAGATAGGATTTAAATCATCACAATCATCATTGTTTTCTACGCCACAAGCTACAGGATCACCACTACCAAGTCCATCACCATCATTGTCTGCATATAAAATTTTATTGTCATCGCAATCCGTATTATTTGTAGCATATCCTTCAGGAGCAACAGATGAACATAGCCATACTGCTACATTCGATCCAAACCCATCCTTATCCTCATCTACATAATATAAAATGGGTTCATGGACAGTAGGATCATCGTCATTACAATCATCAATGTTAGAATAACCGTCATTATCATTATCAATGGGAGTAGTTACATTAAATATTTCTGAATATGCTGAAGAATCCGTTTTATTAGTTGCTTTTAATCGGTAATAGTATTTGGTATTAGAAGTTAAATTTGTATCAGTGTAAGTCACTATATTAGCTTCAATTTCTTTTACTTTTACAAAAGAAATACTATCTATTGAGCGTTCAATAACAAAATTAGCTTCGTTATTTGAATTGTCCTTCCAATTTAATGTTACCGTACTTGAAGGATTTGGAAGTGCTACTGAATTTGTTTGAAACGTTACTTCTGAAGGTGCATTAATTAAAGTCGTATTATATATCGCTGCAATTTCTGAAGCGGATAACGCATAATTAAATATCTTTAACTCATCTAATTTTCCTTTGTATGGAGCTGGAGCTGTACCTGATGCTAATTCAAGTTCGCCAATGTTTCCTAATATTAAGTCTGTTGCTTCTGCAATACCAGTTACTCCTGTTTCATCCAATTCATTCTGAAGTACTCCGTTTAGATATACGCGTAATTTATGAGCAGTAACATCTCTCATTAAAACAACATGTTCCCAGTTTCCTGTAAAAAATTTAGATCCTGTTGCTTTTACTTCTTTTTTGACAATATCATCATCTATAGCAAAACGAAGTTCTCCACTTTTAAATTCAAGATTATAACGTTTACCGGTTGCTCCGGTTGTTGCATTTTTGGTAAATGAGCCTTTGCATAATAAGTAAGCAGAACTAGTTGATCCTGTTGGAAGCAAATTTGGAGCTGCATTCATCCAAAATGAAATAGAGAATGAATTTTTGTTTAAGTAAATTTGATCCTGATTAGGAATACTCACCATATAGTTATTAGTATTGGATGTCGAAAAATTAAGAGCATTATTCGCTTTTCCTGCTATTCTTACATTGGTATTATCAAAATCTAAATCTAATTTTCCATTGTTGCTGTAATTAGATAAATCAATAACTTCATCTCCTTCTCCAGCAGTTTCTTTAAATGGCCAGTGTCCAACCAAACCTAAAGGTAAATCGGAAATTGTTCGAAAATTCCAAATATCACCAGTAACAGTCCCTTTTGAATTTGTAGCATCCACTCTCCAATAGTATTCTGTACCTAACACTAAATTTGATGCTGAAAATGAAGGACTAGCTACATAATTCACATCAGCTATTTTACTAAGTTCCAATGGATCTGTCCCAAGATATAAGGCATAAGTTGTTGTATTATTACTTCCTGTCCATTTTAAAATTAGACTTCCCTCTGTTGGTTCTACATAATTGAATTCGTTTGTAGGATTAGGACTCGTAGTCTTCGTAGGAGCTGAAGGTAAAGCTGGTGTAGTGATAGCATTCACATCACTGTAGCTGGAAGATTCAGTAGTAGTTATGGCTTTTATTCAATAATAATATTTAGTATTAGGAATTAAATCAACATCAATATAAGTAACCGTATTTGCAGCTACTTGTGAAATTTCGGTATAAGAAGTTCCATCTGTGGAGCGTTCAATTACAAAATTAGTTTCGTTTGCCGAATTATCTTTCCAATTTAAAATAATTTGACTTGAAGGAACAGGTGTTTCAACTGTACTTGCATTAAAAGTAATAGCAGTTGGAGGAATAATGAATTCAGGAGGAACAGTATTAATCAATCCATTTATATATACTTCAATATTTAAGTATCCTGAAGCGGTCGTACTACTTAAAAGGGCATCATTAGGATTATTTTTATCTAATCCATTATCATCTTCCCAGGCATCAGGCATTCCATCATTATCAGTATCCAATGGTGCTGGAGCTGCATAAACATGACCAGCTCCTCCGTTAATAAAACCAAATTGTCTTGTCAGATCAGATTGAACATAAACATAAGTCGCTGTTGTTCCTTTAGACATCAAATCGGAAATCATTAAATTATCTACCTGATCACGTCTAGGATACGATGCTCCTGCACTTGATACAATTTTATCAAAAGCATTTTGAGCAGTCAAAGGGGTATTTTTCATTGGATAATCATAAGGAGATGATAAAATTGTTGTTGCATCTCCAGTAGGATATCCAGTTAAATCTTGAGGAACTAAAGTTCCATCTAATATGCCGTTTCTATTATTATCAAAATAATTTCCTGAACCATAAACAAAAAAATTAGCATTTCCTCGGTTAAAAGGTGTCGTAATTGAAGTGTTTGTATTTGGACCTCCAATAAAATAATTATTAATAATATTCACATCAGAAGTTCCTGCAGAATCACCACCCATAATGTAAGCGTCACCAGATTCAGTATGTCCATAAGTATTCCCATAATTACCCCAATTGTAAACAACGTTATTTACAAACTCATTAATTCCTTTTATTTTATTATTTCGAGTCTTATTACAGATATACAAGTTTCCTATTAAACTTATCTTACCACCTGCCGAAGGCTGAATTAGTCCACCAGCAGAATGATTATGGCGATGCAATCCCTGCCCCATAATAGAATTCTGAATTGTTATATTATCAGGACTTGATCCTTTATTATCCCAGTTGATAGAGAATACTTCGTCTGTACCCCAAGAAAAAGTCATATGATCAAAAATCATATTAGCACCATTTGCTAAACCTGATGCGTCTTGATTTTGGGCAGTGCCTCCATAACGAATACGAAGATATCTAGCGATAGTATTATTAGCTCCAGTAAATGTTACCCTTGGGCCTAAAAGTACGATTCCTTCACCCGTAGCTGTTTGTCCTGCGATGGTTGTATTTTTTGCTACTACAATTTGAGATTGTAGATTGATGATACCTCCAACTTTAAAAATCACAAAACGGCCTTCTTTGCTCACCGCATCACGAAATGAACCAGGTCCGCTATCATTCAAATTAGTAACTAGATAAATTTGAGGGTTCGCAGCTCCTCTAGCTCCAGTAGTAAATCTACCAAATCCTTCGGCTTCAGGAAAAGCTAATGTTTGAGAGTTTAGATTCCCCGAACTTAATACAAGTCCATATAACATCAAAGCTTTTGGAACTTGTTTAAAAAGTAAAGTTTTAAATTTCATAAATTAATTGGTTAAGGTTAATTAACTCAAATCTATTTATTTAACATTAAATTAGCATCCTGTCCTGTCCTGTTCTGATTTTTTTTAATCATAATCGAAATTGCATTTCATATAACAAATGAACTTTACACTTACTGCTTGGTCTCTTAAAACAAAAAACGTCATGATTGATGTAAACGAAAAAACCCTATTC